>NZ_PNDV01000073.1:0-19815 GCF_005930865.1 Pseudoalteromonas sp. S554
GTTGATAGCGCTTTCTCCTGTAAGGTTGGTTGCCTTTTCAGCGTAGCGAATAATCGCGATGCTGGGGAGGAGGCTCAATGAGTATCAAGTCATTAAAGCAGGACAAAAAACAGTTGGTTTTTGCTCGTGCCTCGCATATTTTAACCAACTATTTTTAGCCTCTTAACGAGGCGTTATGTTTTCATGGAGCCCGTAGTGAGTTCAAGTAACTGGGATAGTGCTGTAATAAAAAGTATTGGCTATGTTGGTATAGGAATCGCCGTTTGGTTTTTATTCAATGGACTGGCACCTTCATCACTTGATGATATTTATGGACTTGCCGTTACTTTTTTACTTTATATTAGTGTTTACCTGCTAATTTCTATCGTTGGTTGGTTAGTTGTTGGCTTTCCTGTTCACTGGTTTGTAAAAAAGTACACTAACGGCTCTTATGCTTTTTATATCGCAATACCACTAATAGTTGTTGTTGGTGGCTTGTTTAACAACACTCCTCAAATATTAGGTTTGGCGGCATTATTTCAAGCCTTTTTGTTTAGGTATTATCTGAACAAAAAAACATAAAAAGGGTTTTCAAGTCGGACAAATTACAGTTGGCTTTTGTTCGTACCTCACTTATTTTAGCCAACTACAATTTGCCGCTTAAAACGGCGTTAAATTAATAGAGAGTCTATGTCTGTTATTCGTAGTTCAGTATTTCAAATTATTTTTAAATCGATATTTTTACTAGTATTTAACTTTATCGGATTTTTTCTGATTTACGCAGCTGCTCTTTTGTTAGTTAGAGAGAGCAATACCCCGTTATCGTTAATTGAACAACTTTCGGCGTTAATTTTAGCTTTGTTTACAACATCTATTTTTGCTTGGTGGATGGTAACTAGTTTTCGTCAATACGAAATCAAAATAGATAGTGAATCGATCCTACTCAAAGGGTTATCGAGCTGGAAAAAAATTGATAAAACTATTTTACTTTCTGACATTGATGGTGCAGAAATAGGGACCGACTTAGCTCTATTTAAGGGAAAAAAGTTGGTGGTGAAACTTTCAATGGTTTCTATAGCATTTGAAACAGATTCGCTTAACAAAAATATAAAAAATATTGTCGTCTGAACTGAAATAACAAAATATAAAGAGTAATTTAACAAGGGCTAAATATCAGCGGGCTGTTCGCTTTGCTTCATTTAAGCCAACCATTTTAAGTCGACTTTGATGGTCTTACATATAAAGAGGAGTACTTACAATGGTTCGTCAATCACGTAAATTTAAAATATTTGCTGCAATAATTACCATCCCATTATTTGCGATATTTTTATTTGGGTACAGCTTTATTATCTTTATGTATGCTGATGGGTTAAGCAACATTGAGCACTACTTCTTACTTGGTTTAGGTTTTATTGGTATTCTTTTGTGGGCAAAAATGTCCGTGAATATGATTAAAGACATAAGATTGATTAAAGTGTAATTTACATAAAAATATATCAGTCTTAATTATGCTAGGAAGCACGTGTATTTCTTTTACCGCTTTATTCAGTGCGGTCAATTCTAAATCAATAAAAATTCAATTTACTTTGTTTGCCTATGTGGTTATTAAACGAGTTGCATAAGGTAAAAACATTTAGGTGCGCTACATAGTAATCTCATAGTGTGATTCCATCTCAGTCAGGTCCATTGTTAGAGTAATATCGTAGAACCTAAAACTTACTTGAAGTAAATCTATAGCTGCATCTTCGCATTATTAAATATGCCCAACATTTGTTGGGCTTATGATGCACAGGCTTATTATATTAAAAGCGCCTGATTTGTTGCTATTAGTTTTTGCTTAATGCATTTTCATCGGCTCTTGAGTCAGAATGTTTACCTCAAGGTAAATACTTGCTCAACAGAAACAGAAAAATGAGCCGCTATTTTTAGTGCAATAACCACCGACGGTGTAAAACGCCCGGTTTCTACTGTGCTAATGGTTTTTCTAGAAACGCCTATGGCATCTGCCAACTCTTGCTGAGATATTTTATGTTGTAACCTAAGTTTGTGAATATGATTATCTAAATCTTCATTCATAAAGCTCTTCCTTGCCAAGTTTCCAGAAAATCAATGCGCCATGTGTAGCAGCTGCTAAGCAAAGCAATATTTGAAGTGCATCTGTGGGGTTGAAAGGGGCTATTAATTCCACAAACCACTTACTGTCGCCACTATAAGCGAGAAATGCTCCGCCAATTACCATAATATGACAAGTAGCGCGAAGGCTGAGCGAACTAACATAATCCACATACTCGTCGTTAAATTTATATGTCCAGAAACCAAGTTTTGATATGTGCTTAGCAAACTTCATCGATTTAGTACCTAACACAAGAAAATAGATAAAACTCGCAAATAAAGTTAAATCTACTAGTAAATATATAACTGAATCGGTTTTGCTGATTACTGTTGAAAGCAGCTCTGCTAACAAGAAAAACGCTAGAGCAATACTGGCTTTTCCAGTAATTGTTAAATATTGCTGTTCTTGTTCTGGTAGTACTGAGATTGATTTTGCCATTTGTTGTATATCCCTTTTTAGTGGCGACCAAATAATGTCGCGTTTTATTTACTCCACTTAAGGTTTTATGTGATACCTAAATACACCATATGTAACCCTTAGGTATCAATGATACCCAAAGGTTACATAAAGGCAACCTTTTTTTATTCTTTAATTCGCGTTAAGTGAGTACTGAGCCTGTACTAATCTAATACTTGGATAAAAATGAGAAAGAAAATTTAAAAAAAGTGAGAAAATATAATTTAAAAACAATGCTTTACTTTGTTTTTTCTAAATTTAATTAACAAGTTGAACCAAAGTAGGAACTCAGATATGGTTGTTTTATTAATAAAAATAAATTTAAACGAGTTAACCTAAAAGGAGCCTATAGTTACCTATGATCGAGAGCGCGGAGGAATTTAAAAGATTAAGAGAAAGCAATATTCCAGAGGAGTATTGTCGCGCTGCTCATGAAGGAGCCGACATTCAAGTATGGAAATGTGTGCTAGAAAAATACCCAGATATGGCATTTTGGGTGGCACAAAATAAGGCTGTTCCAATCGAAGTTCTCGAAGTGTTATCAAAGCACCCTGATCCAAAAGTTAGAGATATGGTTGCAAGAAAAAGAAAAATAACAGAATCTTTAATGCTAGCCTTTGCGACTGACAGTGACCCGTCAGTAAGAAACGCACTGGTAAATAATGGCAAGGTTACCGAGCGAGTTTTAAAAATATTAGTTAATGATTCGTGGCAAACCGTAAGTGAGCGTGCAGCTGAAAAACTACTAGCTCTAACAAAGTCATAATTTTTAGCGGGGTTAACAAGGAAGGTATGCGTTCAATTCAATTTTTAGGTTTATTGACATCAATAGTATCATTTTTGTGTTTGTTTTGGGCTTTAGCTCCGCTTTCGCCTGACAGTAGCGCTTCAGTAGAAGGTGCTATTGGCTTGTTTTTAATGTTTGGTGTAGCACCACTTTTTGGTTTTTCAGCCTTGTTGTTAATACCTTCATCTATCGCACTATTTAATGCTAAGTTAAGAGCGAACACTTATTTTTATGGTAAGTTTTGGTACGGTGTATGGGGCATTAATAGTTTGATATCTATAGGGTATGTGTTTGTAATTTTATATATTGGTTATATTTACTTAACTTTAAAAGTTAGCAGCTAGCACTAGTATTAAATCTCAGTAAAATGACGTTTACGTTTTGATGCCCGTTTACCCACTACTTTATACTTTAATCGCCGTTTTTCTAATGGTTTGTAATCAGCAGGTATTAAGCTCCTTGGTTTAATTAAGTCTTACAAGTTTCCCCGCTAGGTTAGGCTAAAAACTACTTAACACTAAATAATTTTCAACTAATTTGCTAACGGCAAACTCACTGTAAAAGTGACCCCATTATGTTGTGTGTTATTTTGCGCAGTTACACTGCCTTTATGGTAATCGCACACCAGCCTTACAATATAAAGCCCCAAGCCTAAATGCGGTTGTTGCTGCATGTGCTGGCTGCGCACAGACACCATAGAATCAAATATGTGCTCGCTCAACCCTTCGGGTAATAATGGGCCTGTGTTACTTACACTTAGAACTGCTTGTGTATCTTTGCTTTGTAACGTTACGTTAATCGCGGTATTAGCTTGGCTAAACTCTAATGCGTTATTAATGAGCTTATCAAGCAGCTGCGCTATAAACTCAGGTGCGCCTTGCATAGGTAATTTGTTTTGGCATACATCAAGCGTAAATAACTGGTTTGGGTAAGTAAGCTGATAGCCTTGCATGCAACCATTTATTACTTTTTGTAAATCAAAAGGCTCAGGCTCGTTACTTTGAATACTTTGCTCAAGGCGAGTAGCCTCACTCATGGTGGTAATTATTTTACCTAAGCGCTCTACGCCTTCACTGGCGCGATCGAGGTATTTTTGGCTAAGCTCGGTTTGTTCCAAACTTTGTAAGTTTTCAAGGGATGAACGCACCACGGCAACAGGCGTGCGTAGTTCGTGAGATAAACGCGACGACATGTTTTCTAAATAGTCGGTATAGCCGCCCAATCGGCTCACAATATTAGCAAAGCTACGCGACAGGTCGCCAATTTCATCATTAGAATCACTGTAACTAATACTGCCGGTAACACGCCCTTGTGCATCTATTGCTTGCTCTGCGGTATCGCGAAGGCGCCTAATACGGCTCGATATTCGTGATGCAAAAAAGAATAGAGTCACGGTACCAATCAGCATAACGGCTAAAATAACGTTAAATAACTTTTCGAGCGATTTATTACGAAGCGTACGCACACCATTTGTAGTTTCTTCTGCTATTACTGCACCAATGACTTTGTCTTCAATCCAAATAGGGTAGGCGGCAGATAAAATAACGGCTTTGCTATCGGGGGTAAGCCGCCAAGACGATGCAGGTTGGCCTTTTAATGCATTAGCTAAATGACTGCCTTGCATAGATGCTACATCGTGAAGGGTATCTATAAATTCGTTTTCAGGACGGGTTAAAATTTTATAATAAAGTGGGTGCAAATAGGTTTGCTCAAAGCGTTGCCAGGCATTTTTGGGTGGCTGATTTTTAAGGCCATCGGCCCATACTCCATCAGCGTTTTGAATCGTGCCCGATTGCGCAAGTACGCGGTGATGATTGTCTACAACCCATATACGGCTGCCACTGTGGCCCATCCCTTTTAAAATGCGGCTAATTTCTGGTGAAGGCACAAGCACTGAGCCTAAATCGCTTGGGTTATTTAAATTAGAGGTCGACATAACGTTAGCGTTAGGTAATTCGCTTAAGCTATCGGTATCTACAATAGCAAAACCCAGTTTGTTTCCTAGCATGGCTAACGGAAAGCGCAGTTCAACGGTGTAGCCTGTTTGGGTGCGTTTAAAATAGCCCTGAATTTTTGTAAGTGGTGCTTTGGTGTCTGCATTAAATGCGTTAACCCAGCCGTCTTGCCTAGGGGCGATGATATAGGTATTAAATTGGCCATCAGGGGCTTTTAAACCAATTTTTAAATGGTCGTTATTAGTAATGCTTAAGCTGTTTTTAGCACGATAAATAAGTGTGTTGTCGGTCACATTAAAAACGGCATATAAGTAGTTATCAAATTTGCCTACCATGTGGTCGAATGACAAATCGCTGGCTTGGTGGTTTTTATTGGTTTTTTGTAAATAGCGTTTATCGTAATGCCAAAATAGCGCTTTGTAGGGTTCCCAGTCGGTTAGTTTGCCGTCGAGCTGAATAGGATTTTTTAAGTTGTAGGCGTATAAATCGCGGCCTTTTATTACTTGGTCTAAAAAATTGGTTTGCTCGTCAAATAAGGCAGGGCGTTCGTGCAGAGCAGTGGCAAGTGCACGCGTTGTGCCTACGAGAGTTTTTTCTTGGCCTTGGCGTAAAAACTTTTCCATTTCCCATACGTACTCGTAGCCTAGCCACGGCAGTAAAAATAAAAAACAAGAAAGCACAATAAACTTACTACGTAGGCCAAATCTAAGCATTAATGTTGCTCCCACCTATAACCCATACCATACACGGTATCAATACAATCAAATTGGGAGTCGAGGGCTATAAACTTTTTGCGAATGCGTTTAACGTGAGAGGTGATGGTGCTGTCGTCCACATATATTTTTGCATCGCTCATTAAATCGTTACGGCTTTTTACATGGCCTGGGCGCTGCGCCAGTGAATGTAGCATCCAAAATTCGGTCACGGTTAAATCCACTAATTGCTGTTGCCAAAATACTTGCATGCGCTGTGTGTCGAGCGTTAACTGCCCGCGTGTTATAAGTGCATTGGCATCGGCGGGGTGTTCAAGGGCTTCCATTCTACGAAATAATGCACCTATTCGTGCTGCTAAGTGTGCCAAGCTAATGTCTTTTGTTAAGTAGTCGTCAGCGCCCATACGTAGGCCGCAAACCGTGTCTATTTCGCTATCGCGTGCGGTTAAAAAAATAATAGGGAGCGTTTTAGATAAGGTACGGAGGGTTTGGCACAGTAAAAAGCCGCCATCAATTTCGTGGCCAAGGCCTATATCAACGATGGCTAAATCCGGGAGTGCGTCTTTAAATGCATTTTCTGCCGTTATGCGGTCGCTGTAACCACTCACTTGGTAGCCTTGTGCGCCTAACATTTCCATGTAGTTTTCGCGAATGGCGGTTTCATCTTCAATGATGGCTATTTTTTTCATTCTACACACCCTTATTTATTTTAAAACGCACTATATCGAAGTTTTTCAGCTATGTACGGTTAAAAAGGCAATTGCCTTTTTTTTGCCACAATTGCTCAGCGGTTTGCCATTTTTGCTCCCCTTTGTTGCCACTTGGTGTTGTTTTAATGCACCTATCGAAACAAAACATCACAAAGTTAAATCAATTTTAAGGATCATATTATGAAGAAGACATTAATCGCGCTAACGCTTGTTGCTGGTTTTTCTACTCCGACATTTTCATCGGCATCTGAACATTCGCCCTCAAAAGAAGCAACTCAAGAAACCGCAATAGGTTTAGGAACAGGCGCTATTATTGGTGGTGTGGTTGGTGGACCAATTGGCGCGTTTATAGGCGCATTTGCTGGTGGCTTAATTGGGGGTGCAAAAGTCGCCGACAACAAAATTGACGAACAACAACGCGCTTTGGCTGTAATGAAACAAAAAACCAACGACTATCAACACGTACTTAATCATAACAATCTGTTAGAGCAGCAATTAGAGGTGCTAGCACAGCAAAACGAGCAGTTAACACAATCTCAAATTAATAACCTACTTGCGATGACCGTTCAATTTAAAACGGGTTCAAGCACTATAGCGCCTCACTTTGCTAAACAGCTTGACCAGCTAGTTGTACTTTTAAACAACCAACCTCAATTAGCCCTAGATTTAAGTGGCTTTGCCGATCAACGAGGCGATGAGCAAGCCAACCTTCTGCTCTCTAAAAAGCGTGTAAATGCAGTGCAAAGTTATTTAATAAAACACGGCGTTAGCCACAAACGTTTAAGTACGCAAGCCTTTGGTGAACAACACACATTGGCAAATAGCAATACCACAGAAGATAACTTTTTTGACCGTCGAGTAACGCTGACTACCCGTTCACTAGCGCCTGTAAATGGCCAAACGGCGAGTAACTAATTTTAGCATTCGATGGAGTGATTTTATGTTGAGTAACCCAACCAAAATGCTTGTTAAGGCAAGCATTTTTATATTCATGGCAATAGCGCTATTAGCAAGTAATAGCAGCTATGCGCAATCGCCAAAGCTTGAACTAACCGATACCTTAGGTAAGCCCGTTAGCCCTGCCATAATATTAAAAAGCGACGCTCATATGACAGTAACAGAGTTAATTAACCATGTTGTCGTTAAGCAAACTTATCAAAACGAAAACCCATTTGCGGTGAATGCTCGTTATGTGTTTCCACTACCCGACGAAAGTGCAGTGCACGCCATGACAATGCGTATTGGTGAGCGCGTTATTAAAGGGCACATAGATAAAAAAATTGAGGCCGAAAAAAAATACGCACAAGCTCAAAAGGCAGGAAAGCAGGCTGCATTGGTGCGTCAACAACGGGCAAATATGTTTGTCACTAATGTGGCAAATATTGGCCCTGGTGAACAGGTGGCCATTGAGCTTGAGTATCAAGAAATTATTAATTACCGCAGTGGCACTTTTACCATTCGTTTCCCTACCACAATTACGCCGCGCTACCATGCAATAAATGGCACATTAGAACAGCCTAGTTCAAGCCTTATGGATCAAAACTTAGCGCCCAGTGGTTGGCTAAGACCGGTATATAACGTTCAAAAAAATAATGATGCACCTAGCAGTGAGTTTACTTTAAACATAGACATAGATGTGGGATTAGAGCTTGTTGATATAACCTCTAAACATCACCGTATTAATGTTAATAATCCCGCGTTTGGGCAATATAAAATAGCACTGAACGATACAAATGGGGCTAATCGTGACTTTGTTTTAGCGTTTAAGCCGCTTCAAAAAGAAAACGCGCAAGCTGCCTTTTTTACCCAGCAGTTTGAAAACGCAGACCGCTATGGCCTTGCTATGTTAATGCCGCCTGGAGATCATTTTACGCAAACTCAGCGCTTACCCCGAGAAATGGTATTTGTAGTAGATACATCGGGCTCAATGCATGGGCAGTCTATTGAGCAGGCCAAAAAGGCATTATTTTATGCCCTGTCGTTACTTGAAAGCGACGACAGTTTTAACATTATTGGTTTTGATAATAATGTTACCGCCATGAGTGATAGGCCTCTTATAGCCAGTGATTTTAACTTACGCCGAGCAGAGCGTTTTATTTACAGCCTTGAAGCCGATGGTGGCACCGAAATCCAAGGCGCGCTTGATGCGGTACTTGATGGCAGTACGTTTGATGGCTTTGTACGCCAAGTGGTGTTTTTAACCGACGGCAGTGTAAGTAACGAAGCTACTTTATTTAAAAATATTCAGGCTAAATTAGGTGATAGCCGTTTATTTACGGTAGGAATTGGTAGCGCGCCTAATAGCTTTTTTATGCGCCGTGCAGCCGATATAGGCAAAGGCACATTTACTTTTATTGGCAGCACACAAGAAGTACAGCCTAAAATGCAGCAGTTATTTGATAAGCTCGCCCACCCAGCCATTACAGACCTCGCTTTAAGCGATGAAAACGGTAACAGCTTAGATTTTTGGCCGTCACCACTGCCTGATTTATATTTTGGTGAGCCAGTTATGGTTGCTATAAAGCTTAATGATGCTAAAAGTGTGATACTGACAGGGCAAACAGCACAAGGGCCTTTAAGTATTAAATTAAGCACACAAAATAGCTCTCAAGCCAAAGGCATAGCAAAACTGTGGGCGCGTCAAAAAATTAAATCGTTACTTTTATACAACGAGCAAAGTAGTGTTAAAGACGAGGTGCAAAAATTAGCTTTAACGCATCAGCTTTTAAGTCCATTTACTGCGTTTATTGCCATTGAACACACTCAAATTAAAGACGTTGCAGATCAAACAGCGCAAGCCGCTAACCAAGTACCGCAAGGGATGGAAATGCGTTTGCCGCAAACCGATGGTCAAAGTAGGCTGCATATAATGTTGGGTAGTATGTTACTTATAACGTTTGGTGCTCTTAAATTAAAAAGACGCGTTAAAACATGAAAAAGTGGTTAAGTGCAGGGCTATTAATTGCTGGGCTCAGCTTGTTTGGCCACGGTGTGTATATGCAAGCAAAGGCATGGCTTGCACAAGTGTTGATTGAGCATGCGTGGCAGCAAGCGCTTGCAGAGCCTGGTAAAAAAGTAAAACCGTGGTTTTATGCTGACAGTTTTGTAACCGCGCAGCTTCACTTTCCATCGCATAATAAAACGTTAAGTGTGCTTGGTGGTGCGAGTGGTCGAAATTTAGCATTTGCACCAAGCCATTTTTTGCCCGCGGGGGAATTGGGCAATCGCCAGAAGGGAGCGCTAATAGCAGGTCATAACGACACCCACTTTGCGTTTTTACAGCACGCCAAAGTAGGGGAGCAGTTTACTATGCAGTTACAAAGCGGGGAGTTACAGCAGTATAAAGTCACGGCGGTTGATATAATTCATCAATCGCAGCATGACTTTTTACGCACACCGGGGCTTTATTTACTTACCTGTTATCCCTTTGATGCATTAGCATCGGGCACCGATTTGAGGTTATTGGTATCGGCAGAAATATCTTCACCAGATTCACTAAGTGGTATATCAACAACAAGCTCTTCACCAGATTCACTAAGTGGTATATCAACAACAAGCTCTTGATGGCGCTGACTAACCATAACGCCAATAAATACCACAAAAATACTAAGCCACTGCCAAAGTGTAAGTACTTCTCCCAAAATAATGGCCGATAAGATAAGTGTAAAAATAGGAATTAAATTTGAATACGCCGCCGCAGTAAGCACCGATACCTTGCTAATTGCATAGTTGTACATACCGTAACCGCCTAAAGTAACGCAAGAGCCTAAATATAAAATACTCATAAGTGCCGTTAGGTCGTGTTGATTTTCGCTGGGTAGGTCAATAAAAAATAAAAAGGGGGCAAAAAACAAACTCCCGCTAATGCCTTGTAATGCAATTAAAGTCAGTGGTGAATACCGGTTTGCTAAGTGCTTAATACTAACAGTATAAAATGCAGCGCACACCATAGCCATTAACTCTAAAAAGTTACCCAAAATAGGATTAGGTGCTTGTTCTGAACTTGGCGAGAGTAGCGTAAGTAAAATACTGCCGCCAATACATAGCGTAAAGCCCACTACAATGGCTTTACTTATGTATTCTTTGAGCATAAAAAATGCTAAAAACGCCACTATTATTGGCAAGCACGACACAATAACACCCGCCTGAGATGCCGATGTATATTCCATTGCGTGCCCTTCAAATAAAAAGTACAAGCACGGCTCAGCAAGTGACATGCCCACTAAATACTTCCAATCACCTTTTTGATATTCAAAGCGAATAACATAACGCCATAAACACAATGAAATAACGAGCGTAGTAAGCATACGTAAAAATATCACTAACGCTGGATCGTAAATGGCAATGGCGTATTTAAGCGCTATAAACGAACTGCCCCATAAAAAAGTGGCAATAATTAAACATAAACTGGCAGGCATAAGACGTAATTTAAACAATAAAATATAGCGCGATCCTAGCATGAATATTTTTAACTTGTTCAAAAATACCGAGCTGGTATAAGTTAAATCATAATAAAATTTTAATAGCTAAAAACAATGCAAAGGGAACAGATAATAGTTGTAAAGTTAGGTACAAGCGTACTAACTGGTGGCACCGATAAACTAGATAAAGCTCATATGGTTGAGTTAGTTCGCCAATGCTGCGAGCTTAAAAAGCAGGGGCATCAGGTTGTTATAGTATCGAGCGGCGCCGTAGCTGCAGGCCGTGAGCAACTATTAAAATCCTGTGGTACGAGCTTAGCGGATAAACAAATGTTAGCCGCCATTGGGCAGGGCCAACTTATTCATATATGGCAAAGTTTGTTTGCCTTGTATGGTGTAAACGTAGGGCAAATGCTGCTAACACGCGCTGATGTTGATGACAGGGAGCGCTACTTAAACGCACGCGATACATTAACGGCCTTACTTAGTTACAACGTGGTGCCTATTATAAATGAAAACGATGCGGTGGCGACAAGCGAAATAAAAGTGGGTGATAATGATAACCTATCGGCCTTGGTGGCTATATTAGCTAATGCAGACAAATTACTATTACTTACCGATCAAGACGGCTTGTTTACCAGCGATCCGCGCACCAATGCCGATGCAAAGCTTATTGACGAAGTAACTCACATAAACGATGAACTGCGTCAACTTGCTGGTGGCAGTGGTACTAACTTAGGCACTGGCGGTATGGCAACAAAGCTGCAAGCGGCTGATATAGCAAGGCGTGCAGGCGTTGAAGTTATTATTGCCAAAGGCGCTGGCAGCAACGTTATTTTAAAATGCATGAGCGAGCAATTACCGGGTACTCGCTTTTTAAAGTTGACAGCGCCTAAAGATGGTCGCAAAAAATGGTTATTAGCCGGGCCTAAAAGTAATGGGCAAATAGCAATAGACGCAGGCGCTATTCGTGCGCTGCAAAATAATGGGGCAAGTTTATTGGCCAAAGGAGTCACTTGTGCCTTTGGGGATTTTGAGCGTGGTGATTTAATAGATTTGATTGATACAAATAACCAAGTAATTGCGCGTGGTTTAACCCGCTTTAGTCGCTCGGAGGTTAATAAAATTAAAGGCGCACATTCAAAAAATATTGCACAGTTACTTAGTTATGACGCTGGGGCAGAAGTATTGCATAGGGATGATTTGGTACTACTTTAATGCTTAGCTAAAAAGCATGTATTTTAATTAACTGTCTAATTATTTAGTAAAGTTATAGATTACGTCTACAATGGTTAAAAATTATTCAAATTGGGTGTGGCAATGCAAGCCAATTCATGTGGCCACGAGTGGGTAGTCGAACTCACTTGTCAGGAAGACGAAAGCCATTTAGATTCGGCTTTAATAGACGTGCTAGGTGACTTACTAAGCGTCGATAATTTTGCGATTTACATAAACAAGCACGTTACCTTGCAAGCCCCACCAATACTGATAAACACACAGCAACTTAACATACCTAGAGCCCAATCAAGCCCAATTAATACTTAATAAAGCAACACCTAGTAAAACAAGGGTTGTTCATACGACTGATGATGTAACAACATACATCCCGGTTAATCATAGCGATACTATTCTGGGTGTTTTAATAATTAAAACCAAGCAGTTAATAACCGATAGAATAAGTGCATTAGCGATGTACATTTTAAATGTGTATGCGAATCAATTATGGATTTTGCATAAGTCGCGGCTTGATCCTTTAACGGGGCTTTTAAATCGGCAAACCTTTGACAAAAAAGTAATGGAAATAGTCACCGGTAATGGTTTTTTATTACCCCGAGAGCAAGCAGATACAAAACGCTGTTGGTATTTAGCCATTGTTGACATTGATTTATTTAAAAATGTTAACGATACATTTGGCCATGTAGTTGGCGACGGTGTAATTGCACAAGTTGCTAAACTCATAAAAAATAATTTTAGAATTGAGGATTATGCTTTTAGATACGGAGGGGAAGAGTTTGCAATAGTGTTTCAGTCGCAAACAAATACGGATGCACTTAATGCACTCACTCGTTTACGACAGCGAGTAGCCAGTCATGATTTTGAGCACATACAGCAGTTAACAATTAGCATTGGCTTTTTAGAGCTGCAGAGCGCTGACACCGTTTCAAGCATAGTAAACCAAGCCGATATGGCGTTATATCACTCAAAAAAAACAGGACGGAATAAGGTGACATCATGTCACGAACTTACGGTCAGTAAAGAAGTCAGGATTTCTCAATAGTATTGAGCTTTTTTGATTGTAAAATTGTGCTAAAATCTGGCTCCTTAAATTGTTGTAGTCAGAGTATTAAGCATGAAATTCGTTCGTTGGTTTTTAGGTTGTATAATTTTATTCTTTAATTTTATATTTACTCCTCGTAGTAAAAAGCGTGCAAGCGAAGAGCAAGCCAAGCTTGATCTGCAAACCTCTCATTTTAAACTTTACCAATTTAAAGCATGCCCGTTTTGTGTGAAAGTACGCCGTGCTATTAAGCGCGAAGGCTTAAACATAGAAACACGCGATGCAAAAAACAATGAGCAATATCGCCAAGAGCTACTAGAACAAGGTGGCAAAATTAAAGTGCCTTGTTTACGTATAGAGCAAAATGGCCAAACTCAATGGCTTTACGAATCTAACGATATTATTGCGTACTTAAATAAAGTAGCTGCTTAAACGATTCATTTAATTTTTATCTCACTTATTTAAAGAGACATTATCATGACAATCCGTACTCGTGTTGCCCCGTCACCTACTGGTGACCCGCATCTTGGCACCGCTTATATTGCATTATTTAACTACTGTTTTGCTAAGCAGCAAGGCGGCGAATTTGTTCTTCGTATCGAAGATACAGACCAAGTACGAAGCACACCTGAGTCGGAACAAGCGATAATGGATAGCCTACGTTGGTTAGGTCTTGAGTGGGATCATGGCCCTGATGTAGGCGGTGAATTTGGCCCGTACCGTCAGTCTGAACGTAGCGATTTATATAAAAAATACGCACACCAACTTGTTGAGCAAGGCAAAGCATTTTACTGTTTTGCAACAAGCGAAGAGCTTGACCAAATGCGCGAAGAGCAAATGGCTGAAGGTCTGCGTCCTAAATACGACGGTCGTGGTTTAAACCACACAGAAGACGAAATTAAAGCTAACCTAGCTGCAGGAAAGCCTTACGTTATCCGTATGAAAATTCCAAGTGAAGGCACCTTCAAGTTTAACGACTACCTACGCGACGAAATTGAGATCCCGTGGGAAAACGTAGACATGCAAGTGCTATTAAAAGCCGATGGCTTCCCAACGTATTTCTTAGCAAATGTGGTAGACGATCACCACATGCAAATTAGCCATATTTTCCGTGGTGAAGAGTGGATTAACTCAGCACCTAAACTATTAAAGCTTTACGAAGATTTTGGTTGGGAAGCGCCAGTACTTGGGCACCTGCCACTATTACGTAACCCAGATAAGTCAAAGCTTTCTAAGCGTAAAAACCCTACAAGTATCAATTACTACAAAGAAATGGGTTACCTACCAGAAGCGGTACTTAACTACTTAGGCCGCATGGGCTGGTCAATGCCAGACGAGCGTGAAAAGTTCACACTTGATGAAATGATTGAACACTTTGACATGAAGCGTGTATCGCTTGGTGGCCCAGTATTTGACGTAGATAAGTTAAGCTGGTTGAACGGGACGTGGATCCGCGAAAACTTGACTGACGAAGAGCTTGTGCAGCGCTTTGTTGATTGGAAGTTTAACGGCGAAATGCTAGCTAAAGTATTACCAGAAGCTAAAACGCGTATTAATACGTTGTCGGATATGGTTGATTTAGCAGGTCATTTTGTAGGTGGTATTCCAACTTACGACCCAGCGCTGTTAACGGCGGGCAAAGCCGACGAAAATGTAATACGCCAAGCACTACAATTTTTTGTATGGCAATTAGAAGGCTTACGTAGTTTTGATAAGCCAGCTATTTTTGCCATTGCAAAAGAGGTTGCCACATTCCATGAGCTTAAAATTAAAGACTTTTTAGAGCCAATATTTGTAGCAATCACAGGTAAAACGTCATCGACGTCGGTACTTGATGCAATGGAAATTTTAGGCTCTGACCTATCACGTGCGCGTTTACGTGTAGCACTTGCTCATTTAGGTATTTCTAAAAAGCAGGCTAAAAATATTGAGCGTGCTTACCGCACATACCCAAGCGCATAATCTTTAGTCATACTTTTTAAAAAGCCGAGCTTATTAAATAAGCTCGGCTTTTTTGTTTTAGGGAGCCAGTGTTAATTAGTTCTGGTATTACTGCATTTATTTCAAGTCGTAAGCTTGACCAGTACAAGTAACCGAAATGTCGCAATAAGATTGAGGAGTTTCTCTACAAGAATTAATAGTAAAGGCATTACCGCCTCTGCGCATTGCATCCACTTTAAGTGAATCAATGGCACTTGATTTAGCGCGATTGTAACTAACGTTACTGTTTGCACCACGGCCATCTCCATTACAGCTCTCGCCTTCAATTCGGCCTAATAATGAAGCACCGCTTTCATGGGCTTGTTGGTCACTATAAAATTGATGCAGATCTCTTTTATTTACATAAGTACCAATTTCATCACCTAAAACATCGTTGTTTATATTGGTATGGTAAGTAACGCCAGAACACCCAGTAAGTGCAGTTAGCACACAGGTTACAGCAAAAATACGCAGCATAATGATTAATCCCTTAGTTATTGTTGGCTTAAGAACAAATTATCAATAAAAACAAAAGCAAGCAAAACAAAAACAAAAGTAAGTTGTATCATTTTGTAAGTGATTCGACCTCTCTTTAAATTTTTTCTGGTAGTATGGGTAAGTTATAAGCAGTTTAAGCAGTGAACAAACTATGTTAAGTCCTTACTTTCAGCAGCACGCTGATTATGTTTCTATCTCTCGTGAGCAAGGGTGTCGTTTCGCAAAGTGCGTTGCAGATGATTACAATCCACTTCATGATAAAGATGCCAAAAAGTTTTGCGCGCCAGGAGACTTACTTTTTTCTTTAGTGTTAGACCGCTACGGTATAAGTGAGCGAATGGAGTTTACCTTTGCTGGCATGGTTGACGAAAATACCAAACTTAACTTCCCACAAGGGGATGATGAGTTTGATGTAACCAACGGCGATAAAGTAATTTTAAAGGTAAAACGCGAAGGCAAAACCAGCAAATGCCCAACACTTACAAATAGCCTAATAAAAAACTATGTTGAGTTTTCTGGTGCGGCATTCCCACATGTCATTATTCCGTTAATGGGCAAGCAAGAGGTAATGATTAACCCAGCGCGCCCTATGGTTATTTACGAGTCGATGATTATTAATCTTGATAACATTGAGATTAAAGCACCAACGCTTGAGTTTGCTGAGCCAAGCTTTGAATATACAGGTAAACGCGGCAAAATTACTCTGCGCTTTAACCTATTAGAAAACGGCGAAAAAGTTGGTTTTGGTGAAAAGCACATGGTGGTGTCTGGTATTCGTGAATACTGCCAAGCAACGGTTGATGACTTAATCGCATTTTATAATGAGCGAAAAGCGACCTTAAAACCAGTTTAAAATCAGCATTTAAATGAGGCGCTATTGATAGCGCCTTTTTTATTGCTAAAGCTCAGGTATAATGGCGCTCTTTGTTATTTTAAAGCTAAGCCTATGTCCGCTACATCATTTTCATCACTTAATCTCGACCCGTTATTATTAACAGCGATTGAGCAAAATAATTACACTCAGCCTACCGCAATTCAGATTAAAACTATTCCGCCAATTCTCGCGGGCAATGATGTAATGGGCAGCGCACAAACTGGCACAGGTAAAACAGCAGCCTTTGTATTGCCACTACTACATAAGCTTTTAAATACACCTAAAAAGGATGAGCCAGGCATTGCTCGAGTGGTCATTTTAACGCCTACGCGTGAGCTTGCTCAGCAAGTGTTTGCAAGCTTTGAAAAATACGCTCAAGGCAGTAATGTTCAGGGTGCTTTAGCGTATGGCGGCGCAAGTATTGGCCCGCAAATTAAAGCACTTAAAACGGCGCAAGTGATAGTGGCAACACCAGGTCGCTTGCTCGATCATATAGTTAAAGGCAGTGTGGTGCTCTCTAGTGTTGATTCATTAGTATTTGATGAAGCAGACCGCATGCTCGATATGGGCTTTATTGATGAAATAAAACGTATTTTGCGCCACATTCCAGGCGATCGCCAAACCTTATTGTTCTCAGCCACATTCGATGACAGCGTGTTTGAGCTAAGTAAAAAACTACTTAAAAACCCCGAGCTGATTGAAGTTGATAAACGTAACTCAGCCGCCGTTGAAGTAGAGCAAATTATTTACGCAGTTGATGAAGACCGTAAGCGCGAACTTGTATCGCACATGATTGGCATGAAAAATTGGCGCCAAGTACTTATATTTACGCGCACCAAACAAATGGCCGATAAGCTTGCCAAAGAAATGTGTAAAGACGGTTTAAAAACAGAATCCATTCATGGCGATAAATCGCAAGGCGCGCGCGACCGTGCACTACAAAACTTTAAAGAAGGCACTACACGCGTATTAGTTGCCACCGATGTAGCTGCACGCGGGCTTGATATTCCTGCGCTTAAATACGTAATAAACTTTGAGCTGCCATATATAGCTGAAGACTACGTACACCGCATAGGCCGTACGGGTCGCGCAGGCGAGCAAGGGCTTGCAATGTCGCTTGTAAGTATTGATGAGCAATGGCTACTTGAAGAAATTGAAGTACTACTTGATACGCGTTTAGCATCACAATGGTTAGAAGGTTACGAGCCTGACTTAAACAAAGCCCCTAAAGATAACCGAAAAAACACTAACAAAGCGCGTAAAGATCGCGATAAAAAACGTATTACAGGCAAAAGGGCACCAAGCAGACGACGAAAATAATAGCCAGTAGCATGGGGCAGTTAATGCCCCATTTAGTGATAAAAAATGAGTTTTAAATAGTATTTAGCAATTTTATACACATCAGCTGCGCTTATTTTAATGGTCACTTTTACATAAAGCGGCAAAATAAATAATCCCCCCTTTAAATCGCAATACTTTGTAAGTGTTTTTTCTTCTTACAAATGTGCATTATTACAGTTTAAATCTATACTTAATCTACGACTAATAGATTGGTAGAGCGATGAAAGGTATTATTTTTACTGAATTTTTAGAAATGGTCGAAAGCACATTTTCACCTGCCGTTGCCGATCAAATTATTGAACAAAACGAACTGGATTCCAATGGGATTTACACCAGCGTTGGTAACTATAACAAGCAAGAGCTTTTAAAATTAGTGACTTTGTTGAGCAACATTGTCGATATTCCAGTAGATGTACTGGTTAAAGAGTACGGAAAATATCTGTTAACGCGCTTCTTAGTTTACTACCCACAGTTTTTTGAAAACCTCACTACCACGTTTGATTTTTTAGATACCATAGATAGACACGTGCATATAGAAGTTGAAAAATTGTACACCGACGTTGAGTTACCTAGTTTTCAAACCAAGCGATTAAGTGATACTCAAATGCAGATGGTTTACCATTCGAGTAATCCCTTTGCAGTGCTCGCTGAGGGGTTAATAGAAGGTGCAGCCGAGCATTTTAAGGAAAATATCAGCATACGCAGCGATATCAGTGACGATCATCAAGTTGCTACATTTAACTTAACTCTGGTCGGTTAAATATGGATGTAGCTCTTTTACAGCGCAGATTAGAACGAGAGCGTTTGGCACGAAAAGAAGCTGAAAAACTACTTGAAGCCAAATCGTTACAGCTTTACGAAGCCAATAAGGTACTCAAAGGTGCGGCTGAAAATTTGGAGCAGGAGGTTGCTAACAGAACTCACGACCTTGAACTGGCTAAACAAGATGCAGAAGCTGCGAATGAGGCTAAATCAGACTTTTTAGCAAACATGAGCCATGAGATTCGCACCCCGATGAATGCCATAATAGGCATGGCTTATTTGGCTTTAGATACTGAGCTTTCGGAAAAACAGCGCGACTATGTTGAAAAAATTCATTATTCGGCAGAGTCTTTATTAGGAATAATTAATGATATTTTAGACTTTTCAAAGGTTGAAGCGGGTAAAATAGAGCTAGAACAAAAAGAATTCAATTTTAATACCTTCCTAGAAAATCTTGTAAATATTATTAGCACGCTAGCATCACAAAGAAAAATTGAAGTGGTGTTTGATATTGACCCCTTACTGCCTGACTTTTTTATTGGTGATGCATTAAGACTCAACCAAGTACTATTAAATCTGTTAAATAATGCACTTAAATTTTCAACACGGGGTAAGGTTATATTAGCTGTAAAACTAGTTCAGAAAGTAGATAGTTATTGCAGTGTTGCTTTCTCTATTTCAGATAACGGCATTGGGATGACCCAAGCACAAGTTGACTCACTATTTAAACCTTTTACTCAGGCTGACGTATCGACAACCCGAAAGTTTGGTGGAACGGGGCTTGGTTTGGTAATAAGCAAAACATTGGTCGAACTAATGCAGGGCGATATTACAGTAAACAGCAAATTAAATAAGGGGAGTGAATCGCCCCGTGTTTGCCAGAGACTCAATAACTTGAGAAACTGGAACTATGAAAAAATCAAATCGCTATACATCAGAATTTCGTCA
>NZ_PNDV01000074.1:0-11911 GCF_005930865.1 Pseudoalteromonas sp. S554
TTAACACTCAGTCCTTTTTTATTGTTTAGCAAAAATCAGCTATCAACAGACACTTCTACACTTCTTCGTTTAAAAATACGTCTGTAAGTGTTTTTAAATAAGGCCCCAATATCACCTAATATAATGTACAAACAAGGTACAAGAATAAGCGTAATTAAGGTTGCAAACATAACTGCAAATCCCAGCGCAACTGCCATAGGAATTACAAACTTAGCCTGTAGGCTAGTTTCAAACATAATAGGCAACACACCAGCAAACGTAGTGATTGAGGTGAGTAATATTGCTCTGAAACGCGCACAGCCGGCTTCAATTACAGCATTTTTAACGCTAACGCCTTGCTTACGTACCTGGTTTACATAGTCGGTCATAACCAAGGAGTCATTAATTACAACGCCCGCTGCAGCAATAAGACCAAAGCCAGACATTAAGCTCATATCCAAATCAAACCAGTAGTGCCCCCAAATAGCCCCCGTTAAGCTAAACGGAATAACCGACATTACAATAAGCGGTTGTGAATAGCTTTTTAGTGGTACAGCAAGCAGTATGTAAACTAGTATCATGCCTCCAATAAAAAACAACATTTGCTCATTGGCTTGCGCCTGTTGCTCCTCAATAGCACCACCAAGTTCTGATTTAACGCTTGGGTATTCTTCTTTAAGCTGTGGTAATAGGTTTTCTTTTACCTGTTTAACCACTTCGCCCGGCTCAATTTGCTCTTCATCAATACTGCCGTACACATAAACAGTTCGATATCCACCTTCACGGCGAATGTAGCTAATACCGGGAGTTTCGGTTAGCTCAACCACATCACCCAATAACACTTCGCGCCCTGTTGGTGTAGTCACCACTGTATGTTTAAGTGATGAAAATGCTTCGCGTGTAAGTTTAGGGTAACGAACCATTACACGGACTTCTTCACCATTTCTAATTACGCGCTGTGCTTCGCCACCATAAAAGCTAGCGCCAACTTGATTGGCAATGCTGGCAAGATCTAACCCCAAATCAAATGCAACGGGTTTTAAACTCATTTGCACTTCTTTACTGGCTGGATCTATGGTTGAACTTATATCAAACAAGCCTTCTTGCTGTTGGAGCAATTGAATAAAACGGCGCCCTGCTTCGTTTAATGTATCGATATCAGACCCAAATAGAAGGTAACCAAACTCGCCACCACCGTTGCCGCCACCGCCGCCGACGTCGTCTTGAATAGTTAACGATTTAACACCTGCAATATTAGGCATGGCTTCACGCCAACGGCGCGATAATTCAAACGCATCGTAAGGACGTAAGTCTTCATCAACTAATGGGGCTAATAATTGCGCCTCTGTGCGGCCTTGGTTAAACACGAGTAAATCGCGGATAATTTTTTGACCTGTTTGACGCTCTGTTTCTTTATCTACCTCAAGCACCATCGCTTCTATTTCACGAATAGCATTAATAGTTTGAATGTCGGATACGTTGTCATTCATTTCAATATTAATTTGTGGGAAATCATGCGGTACTTTAGGTGAAGGAATAGTGCGCACCTGATTTGAAGCAATTAATGCAAAAGTCACGACTAATAAAGCAATAAAACTAAATAAAACAGTCCAACGCCATTCAACACACTTAGAAACAAAACGTTTATATGGGCCGTTTACAAAACCAAAAAAGCGGGTATTAAATCTATCTCGCCAGCCACCTTTTTTAATAGGAGTAAAATGTGTATGTGCAATATGCGCAGGTAATATGAGCTTCGATTCAATTAAGCTAAATACCAAACATAGCATTACAACAACAGCAATACCGTAAAAAAAGGCACTTTCAGGGCCGCTCGAAAGCGTAAACGGCGCAAATACAGCAATGGTAGTAAGTACACCAAATGTCGCTGGGGTCGCTACACGCTTTGCACCTCGTACAACGTTATCGACACCGCCGCCACTTTTTTCAACCTCACTGTATGCGGCTTCGCCTATAACTATGGCGTCATCCACCACAATCCCTAGCACCATGATAAACGCAAATAACGAAACGATATTTATGCTAATACCAAATAGTGGCATCACCATCATCGCGCCTAAAAAGCACACTGGTAAACCTATCATTACCCACAATGCCAACTTAAAGCGTAAGAATAACGACAACATAATTGCGACTAAAATCGCACCTTGAAGAAGGTTTAATTTCATCATATCTAAGCGAGCATTTAGGTAGTACGTCATATCCATTAAAGGCTCTATACGCACACCCGGTGGGAGCTCTTTATTCTTTTTATCAATATACGCTTTAACCGATTCAGCTACCGGAATAATATTTTGTGATTGCGTTGCTTTTACTGATAAATAAACGGCATTTTCACCATTAAACTTAAAATAACGTTCACCTTCAGTAAATTGATCTTTAATTGTGGCAATATCTTGCAGTAAAACTTTGGCACCATACTCGCCAATTTTTACCGGAATTTGTCTAAATTCTTCGCCTGAATAAAATTGGTTTTCAACACGAACTGATATAACGCCCGCATCAGTTTTTAACTGACCTGCCGAAAAGTTAGCAGAGTAACGACGCACGGCATTCATAACATCTGAAATTGTTAAGTTGTACTGGCGTAATGTATCTGGGTCGATTTCAATCGCTATTTCATCAAGCGGTACATCATTGACCACAAGCGATACATTAGATAATTGCAGCAATTCATCTTCAATATTATTTGCTATCGGCTTAAGCTCAAATAAAGGCAAGTCTGCAACCAGTGTCATGCCTATTACATCTTGTCTAAATTCAATCTGACTTATGGTGACCGGTTCCATACCGGCTGGAAAAGTAGCAATACCGTCAACACGCAACTTTACTTTATCAAGCACATCGGTCAGTTCTGCGTCTGTATGAATTTCAAGACTTGCAGAGCCGCCGTTTCTAAATGCGCGATACACGCCTTTTTTTATTTCGGTAATATCTTTAAGTGATTCTTCAATTTTTATAAGAATACTTTCTTCAATTTCCTGAGGAGAGGCGCCTGGGTAATTAGCGTTTACGTTAATATAGTTAATTTCTATATTAGGAAACATTTGTCGCTGAATCGTTTTGTAGCTTAAAAAACCCATTACGATAATAAACAACATCATTAAGTTTGCAGCAACCGAGTTATTAGCAAAATAAGCTATTAACCCTGTTTGTTTTGTTTGTGTTGATTCACTCATTGTTATTACACCTTAAAGCTGTTGCGTATTTGAGGTGCTCACATCAGAGCTTTCAGGTGCCGGTTGGGCACCTGCTATTTTAACTTCCATTCCCTTTTGAGGATATTCTGGTAACGTAACCACCAGCTTATCGTCAGCTTTTAGGCCACTACTAATATAGAAGTACTCGCCTTCTTCTCGTATTACCGTTACCTTTCTTGGTTCAAGGGTTTGGTTTTCACCTACCACCCAAACGGTTTGGTTGTTAACAAGCGCTTGAGGTAAACGGTAGATATTATTTAATGTTGTACCAGCAAAATTAACCTGTACGTAACTGCCAAATTTAATTGCTGGCTGTTTATTTTTAAGGCCATACGGGTCTTCAATTCGCACCACTAAACTGCTCATACGTGTTGCGTTATCTACAATACCTAAATCGCGGTCAATAACGCCTTCACGAGTAAAGCTATTAAGGCCTTTTTGAATAACTGTTGCGGTAATCCCTTTAATACGTTCAGGCAAAAACACACTATCAAAGCCTGCAATAGGAATAATTACTTCAGCAGTTTCTATATTGTTTAGCTCAGCGACTTGCGAGCCCATTGTCACGTATTGGCCCACACCTACATTACGGCTCACAATAAGTGCATCGTAAGGTGCTTTAACATCACAGTTTTCTAAATCTCGCTGCGCACGTTTTAATGCTGCTTGCGCTGATTTAACATTTGCTTGCGCACTAAGTACTTGAGGCTTACGTAAAAATAAATCAGTACGCGCTTTACTTGGAAAGCGTTTTGCTTCGTCTTCAGCTACTTTTGCTTGCGCTTGTTCTTCAATTAAACCCGCTTGGGCACGAGCAAGTTCAGCTTCAGCCACAAGCACTGCAGCTTCGTAGTTATCTTTCTCAATCGAAAATAAGGTTTCACCACGTGCTACAACCCCACCGGCAACAAAGCTCGGATTCCAACTCAGTACCTCTCCCGATACCTGTGCAGACAGTTGTGTATTTTCCAGCGGCTTTACTTCTCCATAGCTGTTAATTACAACCTGATGGTCGTTAGCCGAAACCGGCTCAACTTGAACAGTAGGTCGCGTATCAACTAACGCTTTTTTTTCTTGTTCATTTGCAAGAGCGTTTATTGCTTTAAAACCAACAACTCCTATAGCAAGCGCAACAAATGGAAAAACCCATCTAAGTGAATTTGTTTGCATATCCTAATTACCCCAAATTTCTATTAACGCCATAATAACAGAGCTTAATTAAACAATTACGTGACATTTGTAAGCAACTGTTACAAATGTGCATTAATTATACTTCTCGTAATTAATTACTTAATTATAAATTAGATTATATAGCCATAAAATTATATTTTGTTACAAACTTTTACTATTTAAAATCAATACATTAAATAAAAAAGGTATTATTTCATCGATTTGTTGTACGAAACAAATTGAAATTACGTACAGTAAAAATAAATTAACAAACGAAAAGATGACATTATGAAACTAACCACCCTAACTCTTGCGCTCAGTATTGCTCTAAGCGGCCATGCTTTTGCCAATGACAAAAAAGACGAAAAAAAACCAAAAACATTAAGTGAAATGATCAAAGGTCAAACCGAATTTGCCGGTATATTTAACCTTTATCAGGACGAAAAAACGGGTAAGCATTTAATGGTCATTAACGAATCGCAGCTTGATACTCCTTTCGTTTATTTTGCTCATACAGTTGATGGGGTGACTGATGCTGGACACTTTCGTGGATCTTACCGTGAAACCAAACTCATTGAGTTTAGAAAGTACTTCGACCGTATCGATATTATAAGTAAAACACCTCGTTATAAATTTGACGAAAACAGTGCCATTTCAAAAGCCAGCAATGCAAACATTAGTGAAGCTGTGCTTGCGAGTATTAAAATAGAAAAAGAAGAAGACGGTAAAATTGCCTTTAACGTCAATAAGTTATTTTTAAGTGAAGCACTTCATAAAGTATCTCCTACTATAAATCCCGCAGATAAAAATGCGAAAAAACGTTTTAAACTAGGCAAGCTAGACAGCAAAAAATCGCGCATTATTAAACAGCGTCCTTACCCTAATAATTTAGACGTTGTCGTAGATTACGTATTTACCAATGCAAGTCCAACCGTTCGTGGCTCTGGCGCAGTAAGTGACCCGCGTAGTGTTTCTGTGAAGGTTCAGCATTCATTTGTAGCACTCCCACAAAACAACTACCAACCTCGTTTAGACGATGCGCGCATTGGTTATTTCACAAACCAGTTTGATCAAATGACGTCAACTGATTGGACGCCTTACGAAGATGTTATTAAGCGCTGGGATTTACAAAAGAAAGACCCAAGCGCTGCACTTTCAGAGCCTGTAAAACCAATTACATGGTGGATAGAAAACACCACGCCAATAGAGTGGCGTGACACAATTAAAGACGCTGTACTTGCATGGAACAGCTCTTTTGAAAAAGCAGGCTTTAAAAATGCTTTAGAAGTAAAAATACAACCTGATGATGCCGACTGGGATGCAGGCGACATTAATTACAACGTACTGCGTTGGACCTCATCGCCTAAACCACCATTTGGTGGCTACGGGCCTGCACTTGCCAACCCGCTAACAGGCGAAATACTGGGCTCAGACATTATGCTTGAGTTTGTATTTATGAAAAATCGCTGGATTTACGACACCCTTTATACACAAGGCGCGATGAGCCACAGCAATAGTACACATACTGGTGAATTAAACTGCTCATTAGGTCATGAAATTCAACAAAACCTTATGCTTGCAAAAGGCTTAGCTGCTGGCGATAGCATTGAAGAAAACGAAATGATACGCCAAGGGTTAACACAGCTTATTCTGCATGAAGTAGGTCATACACTGGGCCTTAACCACAACATGAAATCATCTATTTTGTGGAATGAGAAAGAAGTGCACGATAAGAGTAAAACCCAAGGTATCGTAACAGGCTCAGTAATGGATTATGCACCGGCTAACATTGCGCCGATTGGCATGCAGCAAGGTGATATTTTTCAAACTAAACCAGGCCCATACGACGACTGGGCTATTAACTACGGATACAGCGTAGCGCTGGCTGATGAATCTGCCGAGCAAGCTCGTCTTAGTAAAATTCTTGCGCGTTCTAGTGAGCATGCTTTAGCGTTTGGTAACGATGCAGACGATATGCGCGCGCCGGGCCGTCATATCGATCCCCGCGTAATGATTGGCGATTTGTCATCAAACCCAGCGGCGTATGGTGCAGACCGCATGGCACTTATTAATAAACTGTTTACTGAGCTTAAAGATAAAGCCACTGTTGAAGGCGACTCTTACCAGCAACTTGTTACCTCAGCTAATAGCTTATTTGGTCAGTACAGATCGCAGGCGGGTATTGTATCTCGCCAAATTGGTGGGGTTTATGTAGAGCGCGCCGTTGTAGGTGATACAAACGCCGACAAGCCTTTCACCCCGGTGCCGCTTGAAAAACAAACTCAAGCCATGGAAATTCTAGCCGAGTACGTGTTTGCACCTGATGTGTTACAAAGCATGCAACCGCTTTATAACTTCATGCAGCAACAGCGCCGCGGGTTTAATCACTATGGTAAAAATGAAGACCCTAAACCTCACAAAATGATTTTAGGCATGCAAAAGTCTGTGCTTGCACAGCTGCTGCACCCAGCGGTTTTACTGCGTATTTCAGATACCGCTTTATACGGAAACGAATATAGCTTAAATCAATTTATGGGGGATTTAACGGCGAGTATTTTTGTAAAAGACGCAGAGGCCAGCTCAATCAGTCACAATTTACAAATTGAATATGTAAACCAACTGATCGCTATTGCGGGTTTAGGCAAACCAAGCAAGTTCGATAACCTCGCTAAAACAGCCGCGCTTTATCAGTTAACCGAAATAGCGGATACAAGCCTGTCATGGGGCGCAGATACTGCAGCCAAAGCCCATAAAAAGTATATTGATCGCTTAATTGCAAAAGCACTCGAAGCGTAAATAGTTGTAACAAAAAAAGGCCACATTGATTGTGGCCTTTTTTATAAACTTAATTCCTATCACCATTAAAGGTAAATTCTGCCTTTTAAATACCTAACAGCATGGCCTGTTAAAGTTACCGTTGACTCCCCAACATCGCACTGTATATGACCACCTCGGCTAGATGCCTGATAGGCAGTTAATTGTGTCTTCTCTAACAGTTTTGCCCAATATGGAGCAAGCCCTGTATGAATAGAGCCCGTGACATAATCTTCATCGCCACCGCTGGCAGGCCAAAAATAACGAGAAACAAAATCGTATTCATCACTAGGCGCAGTGGCAACTACATCGTGTGGCGCTAGCGTTTTTAAGAGTGCCGAGTCGGTATTTAAGCTCTTTACTTGCTTAGCCGATTCATAAACAGCAAAGTAAGCTTGACGATTTTTAAGTACCTTAATAGGTTGTATAGACAAGCCATTTAACAGAGCCTGTGGCGGGTTTTTAACCTCTTGTGGTGCTTGTTTAGGGAATGTCATGGCGAAGCTGCCATCATTGTTTTTATTAACAATCAGCTCACCCACTGCATCAGCGATAAAGCGAATTTGCGATACATTATGTTCTTCACATAATACATACGCAGCAGCCAAAGTAGCATGGCCACAAAAGTCTATTTCCATTAAAGGTGAAAACCAACGAATAGCAAAACGCCCATCGGTTTGCCTACAGGTAAACGCAGTTTCAGATACGTTGTTTTCAGCGCCTATGTTTAGCATTAGGTCATCATCCAACCACGACTCAAGTGGGATAACAGCTGCATAATTGCCTTTAAATAAAGCGTGTGTAAACGCATCAATTTGGTGAATAGTTAATTGCATTAGTTTGCACTGGGTTATTTTTCATAAGTTAAAAATGCCACAATTAACTTAATTAAACACTACACTTTTTTATAATTAAGCCATTACTGGTCGCATTTTATAATATTGCATACAACCAAACTGCACGGCATTAGTCAGCAACAACATGATAAACATAAGTAAGTGTGAAGTACTTGGTGTGGTATTTGTTAACTCAACAACTAAGCCACAAATGCCCGCTATGAACTGCAAACTAAAATAACGAGCACTTAAGTTACTTACATCACCTGTGCGCAGCGTTTTGTAGGTTTGTGGCATTACGCGCACTGAGCTCATCACCAATCCTACATAAGTAAGTGCGTTGAGCACCCATGCGGTATCAAAGTTTGGACTTAATAACAGCGAAAACGGCATAAGCGAAAAGCCAAGCATAAGCACTAACTGAAGCCGTTCTTGCTTTGCGGCGTTGTAACGGGCAAAAAAGTACAATATCAAGCCGCTTAATACGCCTGTTACAAAAAAAGGTAAAGCAATAAAGTATCGCTCAAAATAAATGTTATACGTTATGAAATAGAGACTCTGTGCGACTCCAAATGTCATCATCAGCAAAGATAAACCAGAAACACTTCTGTTTTTTCTAATTTTATTTAGCAATGGTAAAAAGCTAAAAAGTAAAATAAATGAAGACAAAATAGGCAAATAGTGCGCCAAAACAACCTCGCTGTTACATAACGGTTACTTTAATTACTTAATAAAAACATTTATTAAACATCTGTTTTAAAAGGCTTTTACTGTGAGCGCGGCATTGTAGAGTGAAGTTAATTTAACTCAACTAAACAGCAAAAACCCTTTCAAGGAACTGGAAACTTATATTTACAAAATATGTTATGTAATGTGCACAGTTTATTAATTTCCCGAATACTTACTCAACCACTGTTAAATACAAATAACAATTGATATCATTTGTATATAAGTGAATTAGATAACGATAACCCATGAGAAAAACACTTTTCAAAATTCATAGCTGGATTGCTCTCATTGCAATTATTCCATTAATTGTAATAAGTATTACTGGCAGTGTGCTTGTATTTAAAAGCGAGATAGATGGCTTACTTATGCCCGAAAGTCATTTTGTGATTAGCACTCAACCTGAACGTTTGAATATGGATGAGTTAATTTCCATCACTCAGAACGCTTACCCTGAGTATGTCATTGGTAGCTGGGAAATTTTTAACGACGATACTGCTGATCGGGTTTACTTAATCGAGCGCGAGTCGCAAATTTGGTATAAATTTCATTTAAATCAATATACTGGTGATATTTTGTCAACTCCCGTGGGAACGAGCCATTATTTTACAGATTGGTTTTTAGAACTCCATTACACCTTTTTACTCAATGATTTAAAAAGCTTACCAGGCCAAACAGGCACCGTTTTGGGGTTCTTTTTTGCTTTATTTTTATTGGTGCTCGGAATAACCGGTCTCATTATTTACAGAAAATTTTGGCAACGCCTGTTTACCGTGCGTTGGCGCGCAACATTACAAATCGTATTAAGTGATATTCATAAAATGACTGGTGTTATTGGCTCACCTATTTTAATTGTTTTAGCTATAACCGGTGGTTATTTTAATGGTGCCGTTTGGTATCACGAAGTACTTGAACACGCTGAAGAAGAACATCATTCCCTAACCAAAAACCTGTATAGCAAAAATGTTTCCTTCCAAGATATTTTAGATGACAGCAAGCAACAAATAGCCACGTTCAACAGCACTTACTTGGTTATGCCATTAGAGCCTGATGACAACATTACTGTATTTGGTGAAGTAAATTCTAATAACCCACTGGCAAGTGAATACGCTAATACCGTTTCGTATAACAAAATCACTGGTGAGCATATTGCCAATTGGGATATACGCCAAGTAGGTCTTGGCTGGAAAGTGCTAGACAGCTTTCGTAAGCTTCATTTTGGTTATTTTGCTGGCCTAATAAGTAAAATACTGTGGAGTTTTATAGGTCTAAGCCCACTATGGCTAAGCGCTACTGGCTTTTATTTATGGTTCACACGCCGCAAACGTAAAAAACAATCGCAAAAAAATCGTCATAATAAACAACGAACAATAACCGCTTGATTAAAAAGTCACCTCAATGTAATGTTAAAAATCACATTGAGGTGGCTTATGAAATCTATAGTATTAGTTACATTATTTTTGGTATTTCTAAGTGCATGTAAAAGCACTCCAACAACGCCTACAGTTGAGCAACCCCAGCTTACTGCGCTTATTAATCACACCCGCTTTAAACAAATAGATACTCCCACCGAGTTGAATATTTTTGAATTGCCAAACGCCGAAAAAAAACGCTTTTTAGCTTATGCCGACCAGCAGCAACTAAACGGTGTTAGAACCGATCGTATTATTTACAACTATTTAGAAAACCAACTTAGCGATTTTAGTTATCATGGTGACACATTAACTTCTTCGCAAACTCTGACTCGCGCACACGGCAACTGTATTAGTTTAGCGGTTCTTACACAAAGTTATGCAAATGCGCTGGGGCTAGAAACCAGCTTTCAAGAAGTTACTAGTGAACCTGTGTACGCAAAAGAAAGTGGAATGGTCTATGTAGCTAATCATTTCAGAACCATGGTATATGCACCAAAAGTTGAGAAAAAAGAGAACGTTATTCAAGTTTTTCGCCCAGGTACCCTGATTGATTATTTTCCTACACGCGGTAGTTTTTATTCTGGCAGCGCCAGCTACAACGACTTAGTTGCGAAGTTTTATGGCAACTTAGCAGCTAAAGCATTTGCTGAAGAAAATCTTAACGCTGCTTATTCTTTTATTTTACAAGCCAATAAATTTACCCCGAATGATGCTGAGCTTTTTAACATGGCGGGTATGTTACATCGCCGTGTGGGAGATTTAAAAAACGCAGAAGTAATTTACGAAACAGCAATAAACAATAATTTATCGAGCGTCAATTTAGTTAATAACTATCAACTATTAGCTAAACAACTTGGTAAAACTGTACTTGTAGAGCAACTAACCAGCCAATTAAATTACAAAGAAAGAGATCCTTATGAACTGCTTGCTCTAGCAAAAAACGATTTACAAACCGGTTTTATTAATCGAGCAAAAGACCACTTAGAACTCGCTATCGTTAAAGCTCCCTATATTTCTGAGCTATACCTAGAGCTTGCTAAAATTCGCTACCAGCAAGGTAAAAAACAGCACACAAAGAGGCTAATTGAAAAAGCAATTGAGTATGAGCGAGACGATAAAAAGTTAAACGTATATCAAGCCAAATTGTTGTCGCTGCAATATAAAGATTAGGGTGAATTGAACTGTGGTTAATCGATTTACTACCCACAGTTCAGATTAACTCAATAAATTTATTTAAAGCGAATAGTAAAAGCTCAGCCATGCACGCATTTCATCGTCAAAGCTACTGCCCTCAACACGCGACACACCCACATTAAATGTTAAATCATTGACACCCGCAGGTCCCATGCCAAAGCTAAAGTCACCTTGATATTTTAAACCGTAACTTTGTGCGTAAACGCTACCATCTAATTGATGTTGAGTGTAATACAGCCACGGCATACCTTCTTTATATGCAACTCCGCCGCCATACCCTTGGTAACGCTCGGCAGTTGCACTATAAAAAGGCAGATCAGCAGCAAGCACAAATTCACTATTGTAGTGTTGGTTTATAAGGTTTGAGTTAAACCCGCCTAGCGCAAGGCGTGCATCGTCTCGCTGCTTTTGTGTAAAGTTAATGTACAAAGGAGCGTTATACACCTTACCAAATAGGGGTTCTAGGGATTTTCCCCTCTAAAGTAACATAAATCGCCACAACCCTCGCAGTTAATGGCTTGTGGAGCTGGGTTACCTTTCATTTTAGACTTCAGTT
>NZ_PNDV01000075.1:0-17963 GCF_005930865.1 Pseudoalteromonas sp. S554
TGTGCATTAAAGCCCTAAAACCCCATTATTCACAAAGAGGTTTAGAGACGCTTCGCTTTTAGAGAAGTGATCAAGTAGCTCGGCTCTTCTCATTTACTCCTCATTTTGTTCTCTTTGTGCATTACGCTTATAAATAACTAACACACTTTAATAAACAGGAATAAACTCGCCCTTAACCTGCTGCGATGTCTTTAACCACACTAAATACGCCTGCTCGTAATCTATAAAATAGGCAGAAAGCGCATTTAAAATCACCTCATTCTCAAGCGTATTGCACGGGTTTTTAGCCTCAGCCTGCACAATTGCCTTTAACACCCTTCTGCCCTGCTTATGCTGAATAAAAAACGCCAACCAATTATTCGCATTTGCATATAAATCGCCACGGTAAGACTGCTGCTCCCACAACGCCTCTGAATCAATTAACGACCTAAACTCCATATACGTCCGGCGTACACGGTAGGTAGGAATAGCAATAGTTCGGTTAGTTTTATAAATCAGCGTGTTTTCAAAAACCTCAGCTATTCCCTCGTTTAACCACCTAGGGGTACTGCCAATTAAATTAAAATTAATGACATGCATTGCCTCGTGAATTGCTACGCGTAAACTACTTTGCGGATCGGCCTTATCAAACCTCACTAACGCCGTATTATTTTTACCAAAGTAAATCCCCGCATTGTTGCTTGGTAAAGCCCCAAAGCGCGACACATAATCGTCGTAATAATTATTAGGTAATACAACCAAGTTCATTAAAATGGATTTGTTGGGGTATAAACCAAATAAGTTTTGATACTTTTCGTATGCTTCAAATAAACGAATACGCAGCGTTTTATGATAATCGCTATTTACATTAGGGGTAATTAAATTAACAGAGGTGTAAGGGCCAATATCAAATTGTTCGGCTGTAAAATCGAGATTATCGTTTAACTGCGACAGCTCACTTTGCGCGTATTCAAGTTCTTCAGGGTCGTGAACCAACTCACAACTATTTTGTTGCACTGGAGCAGCTTTAGGCTGGGCTTTAGCCTTAGTGGCCACATTACCAACACGTTTATAGTTCACGGTTTCAGTAGTATACACATGCGTATAACTCTCAGCATTTTCAGCTTTGTGCGTATAGTTATTTACTTCAACCACATGGGTATTTGGTTTATAAAAAAAGTGTAAAACCAGCAACACCACAACCAACAACAATACATGACGTGTTTTTATTTTCATTAAATTAGCCCAGCATAATAGTTAAACAACAATACTTAAAAAACAAAACTCACACTAGGGCTAACGCTAAAAATAACTAAAATGCCATTGTTGTTAAAAGTTATGCGCCTTAAACGGTGTTTTTAACCACTGGGCATAAACCTTACTAAAATTAGGAAACTCAGAGTGCAGCATGTTTTTTAACTGCTTGGGCTGCAATTTATTACAAGGGGACTCCTGCTCGGCTAGCATTATATTTTTAAGTAATATTCTCCCCTGCGATGAATCCATCAAAAAGTAAATTGTCGCCCAACTACTTGCGTATAATTTACTCGTATTGTTTTGTTTCCACGACTCTTCTGAACCTATTAACCTGCTAATATTAAAAACGCCCTTAGCGAGTTTATTATTTATTGTCCACGAGGTATTAGGCTCTACAATACCGGTTTGCATATGGTTTTTAGTAATTTCAAAGTACTCTGCAAACCCTTCATTTAACCACCTAGGCGTATAACCTAGTACAGCTTTATTAATCGCATGAACCGCTTCATGCACCGCTGTGCTCATTGCATTTTGAGTATTTCTATACTCTATAAACGCAGAGTTACTAGCATGAAAATACATCCCCACTGAATTTCTAGGGTCGCCACCGCGCTGCTTAATAGCCACCTCATAAGAGCCTCTAGTAGGCAAAACAGTCAAATTTAGCTTCACTTTTTTAAGTGCGTGCACACCAATTATTTGACCATAAACCTTAAAAACAGTATTTAGCTTTATGCGTAAAGCTTGGTTAAAAGACGACGGTAACTTAGGGGTATTTAAGGTTAAATCAAAGTAATCGAGCGGCGCTTTAAAACCTGAATCGTACGTTGCAACTGCAAAGTTAGGTTTTTCATCGGTAAAATGCACAACGCCTTGGCTATCTGTCCAAGTATAAATATCGCCATTGCGTTCATATTTAACTTCCCCTAAAGAGGTATCAACACACCGAGTAATATCAGCCTGCGGAAAATGAAAGTCAGTAGACGTTTTATTGCCCTGAACTTTCATAACAGTTTTATTTATTGCTGTTTTTGTTATCGATGGTTCTAAACTTTGTGTGCTTAAACTTTTATAAATGCGCTTAACTTCACCAATCGGATCGTAAAAATTAAATACACGCCCCGTCAAATGGTTAGCCACTAAACCACAAGCAATTACAAACACAAAAAACATAAATACAACACGCAACTTAGTTTTAAACATAATTACGGCTTCCCTTTCCACTGCGCTTCAAACAATGCTTTTTGTTTCCCCCTATATTCACTGCACCAAACAAACTCTGATGTGTTCATTCCTTTTTTACGGCAGCGCTCAGGCAACTTATAAAATTTTGACCATGCATCTAGCTTTACTTTATTACTATAGCTATCGCTATATAAAGACATAGTCGCCACTTTTTGATTCAGTAATGTACTGTTATTTGAAGAGTAAGCCCGTGCAGATTTAACGTATTGGCGTGTAGCGGCTTTTTTGGGTTTATCGCAATGATTAGCAAGCTGTTTAAATAAAAAAGTAAAGCGAGTTTTGAGTCTTTCACCTTCAGCGGCTTTGTAACCCTGGCGCATTTTTGAACGAATATGTTCACGCTCTTTTTTAATGCCATCGCAACGCGATTGAGAGTAAGCATCGCCGGCAAAAACTTCAGCGGTAAATAAAGTAGTTGAAACTACCAAAATCCATTTAATCATCACTTTTCCTTAACTTACAGTGCTTAAAATTTACTTTTATAAAGCAGAATATAAGTGATTGCTGTTAATTTATAAATACAATGATTAATAAATCTGTAGGCGCAAAGCTTGCTTGCGCGAAAAGCGCAGCTTTTAAATTGTATTTACTTATATCGCGTTGGCGATGGCAACCAAAGAGAAGTAACCGCCGACTTCTCTTTGGAATCTCTCGGCGCCCCGAGGATCGCACTATTTCTTCAATTTAAATTAATGATATGAACGTAAACGCGATGAAACACGTCCGTGTGTAAGCATCGCTTAACGCGCATCCATGCGCTGCTATTACTCATCATTAATTCAATTTCGGGTGTGATCACGAGGGGGATTTTCTTGGCATTAGCCTTTAACTCTATAATGAGTTAATGCTTGTTTTCAATGCACTTTTTAGTAAACTAACCACTCACAAACAGGGGTGATTTAATGCAACAGATTGGTATCTACAAGCAGTTAGTTTAAACTTCTATGGGCTTAATCAATACAAGGGTAAGGCATGAAAAAATCAGAAAAAAAGCCTGATGTGCTCAGAGTAACTGAGTTTATTTTAGATAATAATAAATCAAATAAAAAATTTAGTTTAGCTGAAGCTGCTGAAACTAAGGAACTAAACGGCATTGGTTTATATCGTATAGCAGAGATAATAAAGAATATCTGCCTGCAGCCTAATGGCCCTGATAGTATTAATGACTTTACTAGAATTTCAAATAATAATTTGCATAATCAACAAGGTGACTGGCAGCTTACTCCAACTGCATACTTTAGCTACCTAACATACCTATCTATTAAAGAATCAGAAAAATCTAACCGCATCGCGATTAAAACATACAAAGTAGCAATAACGGCAGTTATAATTGCAGTTATATCTGCAGTTATTGCAGCTTAGAAAATCATAAAAAAGCTCAATTTTTTATGATTACTTATAAGATAATATCTACAGGCTCAGGGAAAAGTAACTCTAAGTTTCTTTTATCTATTTTAAATAGTGGCCCCTTTTCTGTAACGCGACCAGTTTTACCAGAGCGTTTTATCAAATGATCCATTGTAATAACCCCTGAGCAGATCAATGGTATGAGCTGACTCAAGACAGGTGCTTTGGTGTGAACTACTTTTTCTAGTTGAAAAAATTCTTCGCCACTCTTTTTAAAGCTCTTAGCTTGTACCCAAAAAGTTTCTGAATGTTTTTCAACTAACCTTTTTTTCAACAGTTTAGCTGGCCAAACAGCTACTAGCTCTTCATTTCGATACCATTCTTCAAGCTGATCCTTTTGCTTGTTAAATATAAAATGCAGACCTTGAGTATTTTGGCGTTGAGTGCTGACTGTGCAGTACAATTTAAAATCATCTTCTCTTTCATAGCCGTATCTATCTAAAATTTTTGCACTAGAGCCTTTAGTAAAATCAACTTCCTTGCAACCACAAGGACTTAAATTCCAATCAGCAACTTGGGCAAACAAAGTTGTTCGGTTTTTACCACCTCTACCAGACTTTATTTCAATACCATGATAATCAGGATCTTTTGATGAATTTGCATCTATACCAAGTAAAGCCTCTAATGTGTAACCTATTGCTGTATCACCACTTCGCTGTGCTTTAAATGGCTGTTTAGCTAATTCTTTTATTTTATCAAGTAACTCTGCTGAATAAGAGAATTCCTTATTTATATAACTTTTTATTAATTTATATATTTGGCTATAAGGGTTTTGTAATTCATTCTCTAAATTAACTTGACTAAGATTAATAAGATGCGGGGCTCCCTGATAAATAACAATAGCAATTTGATCACCTGCAGTGGCAAACTTTGGTAATTGCCTATACCACATCCTTGGATCACCCTGCTTAGTTTTAGGGCGGTAAAAACTTCCAACAATTTCTTTTATTTCATTCTGATTAACTAAGTAGCTAACTTCTTTTCTTATAACGCCTTGTTCTTGTTCGAAGTAATAATGAAATTCCTCTAACTCAAAATGATCTCTTACTGATTGAGTTGCATCCAGAATAGATTTATTCAAACCTGTTTGCGTAGGCTCAAAAAGAGAAAACTCAACACCTAACTTGGTCAAAGCAACGGTATTACTTCTCAACAATAATTTTTGGTCTAGTTGTAAATCACTGGCCCTTTCTTGATCATAAACTTCATAATCCTTTTCTGACATTTCAACTTCATTGTATTCAACAAAATTTGTTGAAATGCTTGGTATGGGAATACCTTCTATCTCTTGCTTTTTTAACTCTTTTGAAACATCAGGCCAACTAGAATAGCCGTACTTACGAGCAACAATATTTAGTGCTTGAGCTTGATTTAAACTGTCATTGTTTTTCTTTAAAAGTTTTGCTTCTTGCTTAAGTCGTTTTTCATTTATCATTTTCGATGGTCCAAATATTTTGGAATTCATCGCAGCTAAAATAAATTTAGGTTAAATGGGTGATGCTAAACGCTTCTCCTATAATCAGGACGGCACTTCCCGCGCCAGAAATGTATGTAGTTAAAGTAATAAATTGATTTCAGTCCGAACACTGTAAATCTAGCTGCGAATTCACAACTTTATCTACAGAGAGGACACAAAGGGTCTTTACAGGAAGGAAGGCTACTCTCATAAGCCTTAAATTAACTTATTCTTTTCAAACTCTTAAGTCAACAGATAAAATAATAAATTCTTACCTGGACTTTTAGAGGCGATTACCGTAAAATTCTGTGGTTTTCATTTATTACTTGGTGTGTTTTGAATCATATTGAATTGTTTGCAGGCTGTGGCGGCTTAACATTAGGACTAGAAAGTATCGGTTTTAATACCGTACTTGCTAATGAACTCTCTCCAATGGCGGCAGAAACTTTTGCTTATAATTTTTTTAAAGAAGATTTAGCACAATTAGCTGAAGATAACTTAATGCCAGCAAATACACTATGGCTAAACAGTAATTATAAAGATTTAAAACCTAGATTAAGGGAAAACCCTTTTCACTTCCCTGAGTTCGACAATAAAGATGGGTACTCTGATTTACCTAACGACTTAAAGAATTTTCAAAATAAACTTGTAGTTGGCAGTATTGTTGAACTTAATAAGCTATTAAAAGCAAACTCAGCATTATGCAATGAACTCCACAACTCATTTGGTAAAGGTGAGTTAGATCTAGTATCTGGCGGACCACCTTGCCAAAGTTTCAGTATGGCGGGTATGCGTAAAAAAGATTGCGATAAAAATACCCTACCTTGGGAGTTTGCAACTTTTGTGTCTCTAGTTCGCCCTAAAATTGCAATGCTAGAAAACGTTACAGGTATTTTACGCGCTTTTAATGATGAAGACGGAAACAAATTTCACGCATGGCATGAAGTTGCAAAGGTATTTGCAACCAAAGGTTATATTCCGCTTTGCTTACATATTAATGCCAAATTTGCCGGTATAGCTCAAAACAGACCTCGCTTTATCATGATTGCAATACGTGATGACTATTTTGAAAAGCTTAAGAATTTAAATGAAACTGAAATAGAATTATTCAAGCAATCAGTTTGCTTTTTCAAAAAAGCTAAGAAGAACATTAATAACGTAAAATTTAGTGATCTACCCTATTTCGACATAACAAAAACAGAGCACTTTAAGCTCTTTAAAGATAGCTTTCTCAGCTCCTTAATCGCTGATGATACCGCAACAGTAAAAGATGCACTTGATGATTTAAAGCTAACTAGTCCATCAAAAACATCTACATATATTAATGAATTAAATACTCATTTTTCAGGTGTCCTAGGGGGCGTTACCGAGCTAAAAAATCATGCACTAAGGGCAAACAGTGATATTGTAAAAAGACGTTTTAGAATTTACCAAATATTGCAAGATATTGATAAAAAACAAGTAACAAAAGACGTATTTAATATTCTTAAAAATGGTATAGCGACCTTAAGTAATGAGAGCGCTGCTTTATTAATTAATAAAGAATTTTTAAATCATCAAAACAAATTGATTAAATTTAAAAATAAGTCCGATCTAATCCAATACCTATTAGAACATCCGACTAAAAAACAAACTCAAAAAGCATTAATTGCAGATTCTCCTGCACCTGCAGCGCTATCAATCCCAGACGACGCCTGTCATTACGATAAGAGCGAACTTCGCGTACTGACTGTAAGGGAAATGGCTCGAATACAATCATTTCCTGACCAATTTGAGTTTCGCTCAAAAGTTACTACAGGTGGGCAAATGCGTAAGTTTGAGGTACCGCAATATACTCAAGTAGGTAATGCAGTTCCACCACTTCTAGGCTACAGACTAGGAGCGTGCTTAGCTAATTTAATTAAACGTAACTAGCAGCATCAATAATGAACTGTATTTTGGGATATTTGCCATTGAGTATTTTGATTTGTTAATCTTTGGCTCTGAATAAGTTCAGAGTGAATATTATTATTCTTATCATATCCAATTACTATTATATCACCCTCTTGAGCCGCCTCCATTACAGGGGAACTTTGAAAATATAACCTATATTCAGCAGAGCGATTTGGATTTCCTTATCTAGCATCATACCAAGTTAGATCCGCTGAGTACGAATCGCTACTACCTCTAATTGAAAAAGTAGCTTTGGTAGTTAATTTAGCATAACCAAACATTTCTTTTAACGGAGCAACTCCTTGAAATTCATGCTGGTGCGAACGTGCTTCATCCGCTTCTACAGCTGTTAGTGTTTTTATACATGATTTACTAAATTTAATTGGCTGTATTGCCATTTATTCATCCCTTAAAGTTATAAGTTAGTTAAATTAACTTTCAGTTAAATCGCAGCTTCTTTGAATATAAGAACTCTGCATACTTATATTGATAAACACTAATCTACCAACACACTCCAATTCCCCATGATCACACCCGAAAGTTATAAACTGATGAGTAATCACTTGCATGGATGCAAGTTAAGCCGTGACTTCGCCATGGACGGCGAATACACGGCGCTTACGTTCACATCAATTTTTAACTTGAGGACACAGTGTGATCCTCGGGCGCGCCGTGGGATTCCAAAGGGCGGTCGGCGGCAGCCGCCCTTTGGTTGCTATCGCCAACGCGATATAACCTCGAATAGAGGTTTTTAAATCCCTTTTCCCAAAACCATGTAGAAATCATGTCTAAAGCCAGCTTCGACACTTTAACGCGTGAGGTAAACTCCCGACTGCGGTACGACCTAAAAATTTAAAAGCTGCGCTTTTCGCGCGAGCAAGCTCTGCGCCTACAAGTTAAAGCGCGACTACAAACTACTCTGAAACCACTTGTTTAAACCGTGCGAACGTTCGCATGCTTTCATCTGCAATCATTACCTCATAATCGTGGTTTTGAGCAATTAGCTCATATTGCCCGTTTGGTAATTTATTAACTTTGCGCAGTAAATACTGCCCTTCCCCACCTATATCATCTCGCTCTATCGCGACTATTTGGCCGCGTAACGATCCTGCTTTATCGGACGTTATAAGCTCGAGTAGCAGTAAGTCGCCATCAAGTATTGGGTGTTTACCGCCATTCATAGAGTTGCCCGATGCGCGTGCTAAAAAATGCACGTTTGGATCAAGCTTGCCTGCACCAAGTGGCGCGTCTAAATATTCAACATCGCTGCTATCGCCTGTTTTAAAATGTCCGCAGGCTATTTTAATATTAGGGAAATACGGCAGTTTTAATGCGTTATCGTCTGATTTTAAACAAGCGTCTGGTTCAGCAACTTGTTCTAACTCAGGTCGTGCTTTATTTGGAAACGTAAACAATTCTGCGGTTGGTTTTGCATGTTCGAAATGGTCTTTATTGGCGAGCCATAATTTAGCGCTGTTTGCTTGCGCTACTTGGTAAGCCCAATTACTTACAGCAAGCGATTTATCGGCATCGCAATGAAAATACGCACTTAGCTCATTACTAATAATGTGGCTGTTAACGACCAAGTTTTGGTTCTGCCAGCGTTCACGGTGCTGCTGTGCAGCTAAAAAATCGCGTTTGTTGTTATTACATGCACGGTGTGCGGCAACAAAGTTATGCCCAAGGTCGTTTGCGTAGCGGGCAAACGGAATAAAGTGATCTACCTCAACATCGTTTTTCATTGGCTTTTGGCAATAAAAACAGATGTTTGATTGAAGCTCTACTAAAACGGGCTTTGCTTTAGTGAGTGCATTACGGTCTACCCCAAATAAAAACTCTTGCAGCTGGCTTTGCGGGCCAATTAGCGCTTGGTTGTGCTTTATACTTTGAATTTTTTGCAGCCATGCATTTTTAGCTAAATATACAACTAGGTCGTAAAAGCGCCTAAAGCAGCTAGCTATACCTGCATTTAAGGTAATAAATTGAGTGCTGTTTGTGTGCGGGTACAAAAAGCATTCTTCTTGTTTAGCGAGTATTTGTAAGCGCCAAAGCGGCCCTGATTTTAGTGTTGCCATAGCCGCATTAAACGTGGGCTTATAAAACAGGCTTTGCTTAAGCTGGCGAAAGTTACGTATGTTGTTTTGTTGGCATTCAAACAATACGCTAATTACTTTTGATTGCGCGCCTGTATTTTGCTTAAGTAAAGCGCTTTCGCCGGTGTGCTCTGACGAAAACGGCATTGCATGGTGCCAGTATAAAGTAATAAGTTTATCGGCAAGGGTTGGTAGCTCTATGACTAATTCACTTTGCTCAGATAACAGCGGTTGTTCTACGCATACATCGGCAATAGCGTGTAAAAGCGCAAACTTGTAGGTAGCGCTAAAATCGCCCTCAACTAGCATACGTTGTATGTATGCTATGAAGTCGAGCTGTTGCTGCATTGCGCCAATCATAAAGTGGGAGCAGCCTTAATTAACGCATTAAGCCACACTTCACTCTCGCGCTCTGGGCGCTGATCAACCGTTTGCCACTGTTTTATTATTTTAAGCTCGGTGTGATGGGTAATTAGCGCGGTTAGACCATCTTCATTTAAATCGGTAAATTCACGGCCATTATGTACACGCTCTTGCGTGCCATATTTAAACGACACATATAAAACTCCGTTTGGTTTTAGGGCATTTTGCAGCTTTAAAAACACTTGCGATAACTCAGCTTTTGGTACATGTAATAAACTCGCGCAGCACCAAATGCCGTCGTATTTATTAACACACTCTAGCTCTTGAAATGTTTTAATCTCTACCGGTTGTTGTAAGTAATTACTGGCTAACTTTGCAAGTGCTGGGCTTGCGTCAAACGCGCTGACAGTAAACCCTTGGTTTTTAAAGTAAGCGGCATCGCGAGCTGAGCCACAGCCAGCGTCAAGAATATGGCCGTGCTGTTTTACATGCGGTAAAAACTCAGCATATAACGCCGACATATCAACATTAAGCGTTGAGTCGCTAAAGGTTTGTGCGTTGTTATTGTAGTAAGTGAGTGTGGTACTTGGCACGATACACCCGCTCCTTGGCTAATCGTTTAACAGCTAAGCCGCTGTTAATATTAAATTCATTGGTGTTTAATCTACAGGAACAAATAAATAAAATATAGACTTAGTAGTAGAATATTTTAAATTAATACGCCCTTTTTATTAATCATATTTACGCACTGCAAATTTAACGGTTACAAAATTGAACATGTTAGCTTAGACCTCCCAACGCATTGATTAAAAATAAATAACTTTATAAATCGCGTATTGCTGTTTACCTATTTACACAAAATTTTGCTACCAAATTTTTAGGCTGGTTTATACTGTACGTATTGCGTCGCTAGCATGAGGGATATTATGCATAGATTAAAAAAATACGGGTTGTATTTGTTAGTAGCCCTCTCTTTTGGGAGTGGGGCTTGCGAAAAAAGGTTTTTTGTCGCGTCGCACGATACCTATTGGCCGCCTTACGTAGTTAATGTAGACGGCCACGCACAAGGTAAAGAAGTAACGGCGCTTTGGCTTATTTTTGCGGGGTCGCCTTACTGTGTTCAGGTTGAGTTTTTACCCAATACAGAGCGCGCATTTGTTGAACAAACTAAAGGCCGAATGGATTTAGGCTGGGCTGCCAGCTTTACTGAAAAACGTGCAGAGCATGTTTATTTTTCGGATAGTTACCGCAACGAGGTGATGTGGCTGTATCAGCATAAAAATAAACACTATAAAGTTAAAAACCTGCAAGATGCGCTTGAACAGGGCTACACCGTAGCCGCTCATGTAGGGAGTTATTACGGCGAGCAATTTGAGCACTTAAAAAGTATTTATTCAAAACAAATTATTTTTACCGGTGCGGCAAAAACGCGTTTTGCTTTATTAGCTAAACAACGGGTCGATTTTATAATTGAAGACCAGTTAGTGGGTGAGTACTTTATTAGCCAGTCAAACACTATTAAGCGAGTTAATACTACAACCTATGTTAATAAGGGCTCTATTCATTTAATGCTGAGTAAAAATACGTCTACTATGCAAGATGTTATTGAGGTTAATAAATTAATACAAAGCCATAAGGCACAATTAGCAGAACTGTTTGAAAAATTATAACTAAACACACACTAAAAACCGTTTACAAAAGGCTGTAGTTTGAAAATATTATTGTTTATAACCCTTTTTACTTTTAGTGCATTTAATGCCTGGGGATGCACTAAAACGTTAACGGTGGCTACCAACGAAAGTTACTGGCCGCCTTACGTAATATTAAAAAACAATACGCTGGGTGGTACTGAAATAGACGTACTTAACGCTATTTTTAAAGGCTCACCTTATTGTTTAAATTTTAGTGTGCTGCCTAACTCGTTACGTGCATTTGAAGAGCTAAAACAGGGCCGTGTTGATTTAATTTTTGCTGCTAGCAAAACTGTTGAGCGTGCGGAGTATGCTTACTTTACGTTACCTTATCGTGTTGAAAAAATGCTGCTGTACAAACATACCAACTCGCCCAACTTACACAGTATTAACCAGCTATTTAGTCAGTCGCTAACTGTGGGGGTTAACAGGGGAAGTGTTTTTGGTGAAACGTTTGAGCAATTGCGCTTACAGTATGCTGAGCAGGTTGTACTTACGAGCGAGTCTAAAAAACGTTTTGGTATGCTTAACAAGCAGCGTATTAATTATTTAATTGATGATTCGTTAGTGGCGCAGCACTTTACTAAACAGTACTCAAACATTATGCCGGCGGCGTTGCTTGAGCCTATAAATGTAAATAACGTGCATTTTATGCTGAGTAAAAAAACGGTAACCACTGACGATATAACGGTTATTAATTCGTACATTTTTAATAATAAAGCAGCTATTGAGCGTATTTACCAAAACCACTAATACTTTAAATTAGTTAATCTTGCGTGCTTATTTGGTAAATTTAAGGCCTATTGTACCCTTTGTGTGCGTTTAGCTTTGGTTATAAATTAGCTGCCTTTTACCTTTCATTAGTAATGGCTGATCAGTTTAATACGCTAGCGTGAACTAAAACGCTAAAAATGGGCACCTTATATAATTAAACAAAACAATACCTTTGTAGGTGCAGAGGTAGATACAATTAATAAATACCAAGGCATCTGTGTGTAGCGCAAAACGTATCAGGCCCCTCTATGGTGCAAAATTGTTTTTAAATTAAAAGCATGAGACAAACTCACGCCTACCTATATGATTAACGTTGGCGGTTATGGCAGGCGGGGCTTTATGCGGCGTAAGATCACTATTTACAAAGAGGTTATGATGCGCTGTGCTGAAAATAGAAGGCCTAAGGCTCAAGATAAAAAGCGCTGGGAAGCCCAATACCCGCCGCCCGTGGGCTTTTACCCTTCCCCCTTTAATCTAAATTAGCTTGCTAATTCGGCCATCGCTTTTTGGCTAAACAAATGCATGGTTACATAATGTTGTTTTTTAATAATCGCCTTCACAATTTCCTGATCTATATTCAAATAATCATGCACAAGCGCATTGCGTAAACCGATTATTTTACGCCATGAAAGTAACTCATTATCGGTTAAAACACCGAGTTGCGTTAGCTCGCTAAATGTTTGGTAAGCGTTACTGCTTGTCGTATTTTTATACTTTTTAAGCCAATGTTTAGATAAGCCAATACATACTTCTGTCATTAACTGTAGCAAGCGCTCTGCGGCACGATAGTCTCTATTATTTAGTTGATCTATTTGGCTTAATTCGTCCAGCTCTTGCATGTATTCATCAATATGCCGTGTTACTTCTCTTATATAAAGCGCTATTCCTGTATCAGTCATGGTTACTCGCTATCATCTCAAATTCAAACTGGCTATAAATACGCTGCTGCTCCTTCATCGATCTAAGGCTATTTTTACCTAAAATTGCCTCCCCGTATTCCACGATATTGAATGCAAGGTAACTGGGGATTAAGTTTATATCAACGATTGAAATAAGCTGTTCGTTTAAACTAAGTGCATTACTGATCTCTAACTCGAGCTCTTTTGGCCTTAGTCGTTTATCAAAAGAGCTAAGTTCAAAATTTTTAAAAGCGATAGCAAGGTCAATGTCACTATGAGGTTGCGCTGTACCTTTGGCGTGAGAGCCATATAGCCAAACCACTTCAATGTCGCTATTTTTCTGCAAGTAATTAACTATTTGTTGAAAAATATTAGTGCTCAAAATAAAAAACCATTCGTAAAAACTAAGATAATCATAACTTATCTATTTTATACTGAACACTAAAACCGATAATGCATTTTTATCCACGTAAATTAATTTTAAGGAATTTATTCACCATAGAGGTGAAGAGGCGCTGCGCTGAAAGCCAAAAGTATTAGGTTCTAGATTTCAGGTGCTAGGTTGTGCCAGAAGCCCAAAAACCGTAGCCCGTGAACTTTTACCTTTAACCTTCAATCTTTAACTTTTTTCATTTACTTTTTTCTCAGCCAAAACAAACTGCCTTCGGTGGCTATCCACGCTTGTTTGCCAAGTGACTCTAAGTACACGCCTACTTCTTCTTTACTTCCTGGGCTATAAAACTCAATTTGGTTAATTTTTAGTTTTTCTTGCCCGGTGAGTATTTTTATAAAATGTTTATTAAGCTGTTTAAGCTGAGTTTTGTATTGCTTGGCTTGTATAGAATCACTATTTTTATGAAACTCACTCAAGGCGCGGCTTGCTGTGGCATGGAGCTCTTCGCTGTCAAAGTCGGCTAAAAATGCATCTAGCTTTTGCCACTGGCCTTTAATTATATAGCAGTTCATTAGCCAATGGCGATTCGCTTGATTATCCATGGGGTTTAGTTGCCACAGCGTTTCTAACTCATCAATGGCAAGTTGTATATTGCCCTGTAACGCGTTGATTTTTGCGCGGTGCGCCCGTATCATCATATAAGGCCGTGTTTCGTGGATCAGCCAAAAATGGCCTTGGTTTTGTGCTATGAATTGCTTTGTTATAAAACCCTCGAACAGTTCAAGTAACGCTTCTATCGGTTCAAACGCGCTTGGGGTAAAGTTACTAAGAATTGCTTCCATTAACTGATCAATCACTTCGTCGTCAATTATTTTACCAGCTGCAAAATCATCGTTGTGCTGTTGGTGTGCAAACTCTTCTGTAAATTGTTCGTTAAACGCGGCTTCTTCATCGCTCCAGAGGGTGTCTTCAATAAAACGAATGTTGTAAAGCACATCGGCTACAAAGTAGACGTAGTTCTTTTTAAATGATTGCGCTAAGCCTTGATTTCCTATAAATTTTTTCACTGCGGCTTGCTCAGAACTAAACGCATTAAGTACTTCAATCAAACTTGCTAGCACCTCTTTTTGGTGTTTATCTAGGCTGCGTTTATCAATAAACTTAAGTGCCTGTAATGCCCCTTTACAGTAATTTGGTAATGGCATATTAACTTTAAGTGAATCGCGGTAATCGGTTTTCGATAAGCTGCATTTAGTGGGCATTTTAAAATCTTCGCTCATCACTTTTTGCATGCTGTTATTGTAATTTCCCATCAGGCTTGCGAGGTACTTTAACTCTGCGTCTGATGTGAAATTAATGTCACCTAACAGGTCTGGCTGCCATTGGCTGGGCATTATTATGTCAGGCAGTAAGCCTAATCCTAAAAAGTAACCCTGAATAAAGTAATAATCTGGCTGCTTTACACTTAGCTTACTAAGTTTTATAACTTCGCTGCGAATTTTAGCTGGCGACATAACTCACTCTTTTTTGATATTTTTTACTACAATAAAGCCGTGTTCAAAAGCAATCAAGTGAATTAACGTTTAAATAGGCTAGCCTTTAATATGCTTGGCCTGTATAATTTGCCGCCTTATTTACTCCTATTGCCTGGTCTATTTTCGCACCTGCTGCGCCCATAACCCTGTCAGTATTTTTCTAGGACACCTTTTTTGATCTCCACCGCAAATATTACGATGCAGTTTGGCGCAGAGCCGTTGTTTGAAAACATTTCAGCTAAATTTGGTAACGGTAACCGTTACGGTTTAATTGGCGCTAACGGCTGCGGCAAGTCGACCTTCATGAAAATTTTAAGCGGTGCGCTTGTGCCTAGCGCGGGTAATGTGTCGATTACCCCGGGTTTAAAAGTAGGTAACCTTAGCCAAGACCAGTTTGCATTTGAGCAATACACGGTGGTAGATGCGGTAATTATGGGCGACGTTGAGCTTTGGAAAGTAAAGCAAGAGCGCGAACGTATTTATTCGTTACCCGAAATGAGCGAAGAAGACGGCATGAAAGTGGCCGACCTTGAAAGCGTTTTTGCCGAAATGGACGGTTACACCGCCGAAAGCCGCGCTGAAGAAATACTAATAGAAGCGGGTATAGATAAAGAGTTTCATTATGGGTTAATGGCAAACGTTGCCCCAGGTTGGAAACTCCGTGTGCTTTTAGCACAGGCCTTGTTTGCAAACCCAGATATACTGCTACTCGATGAGCCTACCAATAACTTGGATATTCACACCATTACGTGGCTTGCTGATGAGCTTAATAAACGTAAATGCACCATGATTATTATTTCGCATGACCGCCACTTTTTAAACTCGGTATGTACACACATGGCCGACATTGATTACGGCGAGCTGCGTATTTACCCAGGTAACTACGAGAAGTTTTTAGAAGCGTCAGGCTTGCAGCGCGAGCAGCTGTTAGCCGAAAACGCTAAAAAGAGCGCAGAGATTGACGAGCTACAAGACTTTGTTAACCGCTTTGGTGCTAACGCGTCTAAAGCTAAGCAAGCAAGTTCGCGCGCTAAAAAAATGGATAAAATTAAGCTTGATGAAGTTAAAGCGTCAAGCCGTATGAGCCCATCGTTAAGTTTTGACGAAGGCAAAAAAATGTACCGCCAAGCGCTTGAAGTAAACAAGCTTGGCCATGGTTTTGATGGTGAAACGTTATTTAGTGGCGGTGAGTTTTTACTAGAAGCCGGTGCAAAGCTTGCGGTAATTGGCGAAAACGGTGTGGGTAAAACTACTTTTTTACGCTGTTTGGTTAACGAGCTTAAAAGTAACGAAGGCGAAATTAAGTGGTCTGAAAATGCGAGCTTTGGTTACTGCCCGCAAGACAGCACTAAAGATTTTGATAACGATTTAACGTTATTTGATTGGATGTCGCAGTGGCGTACGGCCAAGCATAACGATTTAATGGTACGTGGCATGTTGGGCCGTTTGTTGTTTACCGCAGACGATTCAAACAAAAAAGCGCGTAACTGTTCAGGTGGTGAAAAAAACCGTTTGTTATTTGGTAAGTTAATGATGCAAGACGTGAACGTGCTTGTAATGGACGAGCCAACAAACCACATGGATATGGAAGCCATTGAGGCGTTAAATAATGCGCTTAAAGACTTTGCAGGTACGCTTATTTTTGTAAGCCACGACCGTGAGTTTGTGTCGTCGTTAGCTACGCGTATTATTGATATTAAAGATAAGCAGGTTATTGATTTTCAGGGTACGTTTGATGAGTACCTTGCAAGCTGCGAAGAGAAAAAAGCATAAACCCGTTGGTTTTTAGTTTAAAAGGCGCTTAGTTAGCGCCTTTTTTGTGCTTGGTTAAATGCATTAGTAAACAAGTAATTAAATCATCACCAAGAGGTGATTAACTATTGCTCGTGTTTTTTGTGTAGCGCTGAGAAGCTTTCACTTCTAACGTGAGCAAGCTCTACGTTTACAAAGTAACTTGTAGACGCGCAGCTTGCTGGCGTGAAAAAGCAAGGCTTTTTAAAACTTGTTTTAGATTAATTCTTATCTATGTTTATACAAAGCCAAAATATATTCCTTTCCTATGCATGACTCCTCAAAATTATTAGCACATCGTTTTTCAAATAATAATCAGTTCTACTCTGTGACTATATGCTGCATAAATAGAGCACCTCTATTTAAAGAATTTAGCAATGCATGTATTGCAGCAAAGGCTATTGTGGATATGCAAAATAAAGTAAATACAATTTGTTATGTATTAATGCCTGATCACCTCCATTGGTTATTTCAGCTTAAAGACTGCTCACTAGCTAACGTAATAAAAATCTTTAAAAGTGTAACGACTGTAAAAATAAATAAGCTAAATGAAACAACAGGCAAGATTTGGCAGCAAAATTATTTTGAGCATCAGCTTCGTTCTGAAAAAGATTTAATTAATCAAGCTCGTTATATTGTTGCTAACCCACTAAGAACTGGCATAGTAAAAAGTGTCGGGCAATATCCATTTTGGGATTGTATTTATTTAAATTAAATAGCATGTAAAACAAGAAGCTGTCGCTTCTAACGTGAGCAAGCTCTACGTCTACAAAATAAGTTAACCCTGCTTAGTATGGCTACTCATTTACTCCTCATTCGCTTCTTTTTATGCATTAAGATTTAAAGCCCATTTTTCACAAAGAGGTTGAGAGGCGCTGCGCTTTTAGAGGAATCGCTTTAAAAGTTAGTAACAAGAAGCTGCACTTCTAACGTGAGCAAGCTCTTCGTCTACAAAAAATCAGTTTACTCTGCTTACTATGGCTTCTCATTTACTCCTCATTCGCTTCTCTTTGTGCAATACGGTTTTAAAGCTCAGTTTTTAAAAGCAGTGGCTGAATGTAGCCTGCAGACGCGCTTTGCATTCGTTTAAAGCAACGTTTTACTTGTGCTATAAAAGTGAATTTTTCACCACCGAGAAGTTAAGGAG
>NZ_PNDV01000076.1:0-6510 GCF_005930865.1 Pseudoalteromonas sp. S554
ATCCTGCCAAAGTAAATTCATCCCCATCAATTTCGCTGAGCAAATTTTACCAGGTACCTTTGAATATGCGCTTTGTTATATTGTCGAAAATAAACTCGACTTGTCGGGCTTTGACGCGTGGTATAACAACGATAAAACGGGTGCTGCGGCGTATCCGCCCACGGTCATGTTAAAGATTATTTACTCGGTTATGCGCAAGGGTTAATAAGTAGCCGCCGAATAGCCAAGGCCTGTGAGAACAATATTCTGTTCATGAGTGTGTCAGGGGATATTCAGCCGCATTACACATCAATAGCGGGTTTCGTAGCCAAAATGCACGAACAGATTGAGCCACTATTTACGCAAGAACCAAGAACCAAAGGGGTCAAATCTTGACTTCAGACATCAAAGAGCGAACTGTACGAGTATTGGTTAGCAAACAAAGACTGAAGACTCAGAAACTCATTCAATTTTAGCGGTTTATTACTTTTAAACACACGTTGATATTTAAAACAGTAACTTTAGGTTGCTGTTTTTTTATGCCTAGTATTTAAGTTTATTTTAAGTTTGCTCAGTTATTGTAACTAATACTTAAATTCCAGAATCATTAAACCATTGAACTGACTTAGTAACTCATTTTATGTTTTAGATCATTAAGCAGTGAGTGATTAAAGTTTAGCCTGTAAACATGTACTTATACGCATAAGTGAGCTTTTAACTTTAATTCGTTTTTTAGGAGTTATTATGAATTTTAAAAACACAACGACTCATTACAATACACTCTCTATAGCCTTACACTGGCTTATGTTTATTTTAATTGTCACTGTTTACGGCAGTATAGAGCTACGTGAATTATTTGATAAAGGCACTGAAACGCGTGATGCCTTTAAAATGTGGCACTTTATGTTGGGTTTATCGGTGCTAGCTTTAGTTAGTGTGAGGTTAGTTGCGCGTATAGTGGGTGGCGCAGCACCTGCCATACAACCTGAGCCTGCAAAATGGCAAAATAAATTAGCTACATTTGTTCATATTGCGCTGTATGTGTTTATGTTTGCTATGCCTATAGCTGGTTGGTTAATTTTGAGTTTAGCAGGTAAACCCATCCCGTTTTTTGGTTTAGAGTTGCCTGCATTGGCCGCTCAAAACTTTGAACTCGCTAAAAGTATTAAAGAGATACATCAAACCGCAGGGGAAGTGGGGTATTACGTAATAGGTTTACATGCGGCTGCGGCTTTGTTTCACCATTATGTTTTGGCTGATAATACGGTATCGCGAATGCGTTTGCCGAAATACTATAAATAATAAAATGAACGGAGCCGAGCTTTAATTTTACCTTTAATGTTTGGTGACTGATATTTAGCTGGTACATCCCTAAACGTTGCGTTTTAAAATTAAACTATTTGAGTGCGTTAGCAGCAAAGAACCAAATGTTGCTCTTTTAGCTTTAAAAGCTTTAGTTAGTATTTTTATAATTATTGGGTTACTGTTTGCTAAATTCAATTTTTGAAGGCAAGGGTATGGAATTTTTATATCATATTTTAAATTGGGGTTCCCCTTTAGGTTTGGGGTTATTCTTTTTTCTTTCATGTGCTGGCACTGGCATACTATTTTGGGGTTTATCTCAATTTAAAAAAAGCTCTACCACAAATCAATAACGTGGTTTGTTTTTAGCTGGGCCTTTGTTTAAACAGCATTTACCGTTCAGTTGCTCAAAGGCCTTAGTTAGAACGCTTTAAATGTATCTTGAGTATTTGTTATTAGTGCCGTCCTTATAAACTGTGTTGGTTTTGTGAGTGTACAATAGATTTTTATTTGCATAATTTGTAATTGAGCCACATAAACAATTTACCAAAATAGCCCCACGCTCTTATTTAGTTTCTCAATATTAAAAATATTATTGGGCTATCTATGTTCTGTTCATTTTTGTTTAGCTAATCTGTTATAACTAACTTCATAATAATAAAGTGCATTTGGTACTTACAAAGCGAACAAATGAACAAAATAAAATCGTTGATTACTCAATTTATTAATGCAATGCAAAAACGACCGGGCTTACTGGCTGTTTTAGCGTTTTGCTCTGGTATTACAAGCTACGTGCTAGTTGATAGAAAGGAGTCGTTTGCGCAAGTTGTTGCTTTAGTTTTACTTATAAGCTGGTTGTGGTTAATTGTAGATAATTGGCTTCGTGATAAAGTTGAAGAACGATTTGGTGTGAGTGTTTCACCTAATGTAACACGCTTTGCTCTACAAATGATTCAGCAAGAGAGTTTGTTTTTTGCGCTGCCATTTTTTTTAGTTGTTACCCAGTGGGACCATCCTCAAGCAGTATTTACATCACTTATTATTTTGTGTGCGGTTGCATCGGTTATTGATCCCTTCTATTACAAAAAATTAGCTAAAAATAGAACGCTATTTACGGTGTTTCATAACTTCGCTTTGTTTGTAGTTTTACTTGTTACCTTGCCTATTTTGTTTAGCTTAACTACTAGTCAAAGTTTAGCGGCTGCATTAGTTATAGCCGTAGTATTAACTTTACCTAGTCTTACTAATTTAATGCCTAATGCGCCGTGGTGGCGTTTACCTATTTTAGCAATAATTTTATTCAGTTTGAGTGTAGGCATATGGCAATTAAGAAGCTTTGTTCCACCTGCCGCGCTGCACCTAACAAGCATTACATTAGCGCATGAGGTAAATGAGCAAAGTAAAAAACCGATAGGAAATATTAACTCGTTAAATGAACGCTCGTTACACGCAAAAGGGCTTTATACATGGACAGCGGTAAGAGCACCGCGAGGGTTAAACGAAAAGATATTTCATGTATGGACACACAATAAAAAGCAGGTAGATAAAATAGCGCTTAATATCAGCGGTGGGCGTAAAAGTGGTTATAGAGCATGGACACACAAAGTAAATTTTCCACAAAACGCGGCAGGAAAATGGCAAGTTAAGGTTATGACTGAATCAGGCCAGTTAATTGGTTTAACTAAATTTACGGTGACGCATTAAAACAAGTTGCACAAAAATGTGCTTAAGCATTAATAAATTAATAGGGACTGTACGTATTAAAAAATTATTGTTAACTATCAAAGGGCTTGATAGGCTGTATTAGTAAATTTATTACATTTATTAAGCAAGGAAGAACGATGAACAGTGATGTTTTAATACCTCATTTACCCGAACCAATAATGTCTGCTTTGGCTACAAAAATATATGTGACTGAGGGGCAACACGTAAAAAAAGATGACACATTACTTGATGTGGAAACTGATAAAGTTGTTCTTGAAATTGTTGCTATGGCTAACGGAGTTGTCACCAAGATAAATATAAATGAAGGTGAGCAGGTTAGCTCAAACCAAGTGGTGATGCAGTTTGAATATGACGAAGTAACTGAGGAGTTAATACAAGCCCCTTTGAGTGATAAACCTGAATTTCAAAATAACACCAGCGACGTAGACCAAATTAACACCCATGATATTCAGAGCTCAGACACTGAAACACCCATTCATAATGAAATAATAAATCTAGATGCAACGATTGATGATCCCAAACAGGCTTGCTTGGATAAACATAATGATACGCCACATACAGAATCTAAAATAGACACCAGAGCACAGCTACCTCAAGAAGTAAGCCATAGTGGTGAGAGTAAAGGGGTGTTTTATATGGTTGCTGTACTAGTGGTAGGCATTATTATTGGTGTAACAGCGAGTCGCTTTATATTTAATTAGTGGAGTAAACGCCAAAAGCGTGGGCTTTTGGCGTAAAATAAAATTAGTTAGCTAATAGCCATTCGCTTAACAAGCGTACACCATAGCCTGTGCCGCCAGGTGATAGTTCACCTTTTCCTTTTTTAACTAACGCGTTACCTGCTATATCAATATGAACCCAACGCGTTTCACCCGCAAAATGCTCTAAAAACGTTGCTGCAGTGGTTGCGCCAGGTCCGCCAGACCCTACGTTTGTTATGTCGGCAATGTCTGATTTAAGCATATCTTTATAACCTAATGGTAAACGCCATAGGTTTTCGTTTACCTGCTCGCCAGCAAGTGTTAGCTGATTTACGAGTGTGTCGTCTTTTGAGAAAACAGCCGCATACTCGTTACCAACGGCACGAATTTTTGAACCAGTAAGTGTAGCTACATCAATCATTATGCTTGGGTTGAAGTGCTTACGTGCATACCACATTGCATCACTTAAAACTAAACGGCCTTCGGCATCGGTGTTGAGTATTTCAACACTTAAGCCTTCAGCTGTTCGAACAACATCGCCAGGTGCTACTGCAAATTGCGAAACCATATTTGCCGCCATACCCATTACAGCTACAACGTTTTTGTCGGCTTTGGCCATAGCCATTGCTTTAACCGTACCGAGTACAGCTGCAGCGCCTGCCATGTCTGATTTCATACGTGCGATAGATGCACCTGTTTTAATACTATAACCGCCCGAGTCGAATGTTATACCTTTACCTACTAATGCAATGGGGTCGTCGTTAGAGCCTTTATAATGTGCAACGACTAAGCGAGCACCCTGATCGCTACCGCGGCCAACGGCTTCTAATGCGCCCATACCAAGCTCTTTAAGTTGTTCAGGCTTTAAAACTGTAATGGTCACGCCTAACGATTCAAGCTCTTTTGCAGCATTTGCAAAATCAACTGGCGTCATTTCAGTGGCTACTTCAGAGGTAAGATCGCGTGCTAAAAATACACCGGCCTGAATACTTTCTAGCTGTTTATACGTTGCTTTCGTCTTTTTTGTGCGATCGACATCAAACGAGTAAGTCACTGTTTGCGTGCTAGGTGTTTGTTTGTATTTTTCAAAGCGATGGTCACGCAGGTTCGCGCCATGCGCAAAGTTTGCAGCAAGTAAATGGTTTGCATCAACGCCCGTTACATCGTCAAATAATACATTGGCGGTATCTGCTTTATATTTAACTAATTGAGCGTGCACGTTTCCGCCTAATTTAGCAATGCGTGCTTTATTTAACTCGTTTTGTTTACCAGTTCCGACAACTAATATACGTTTGTAGTTACTATTAAGCGGGGCAATCAGCTGTGTTGTTTTGGCGTATTTACCTTCAAAGTTTTCAACATCAATTATACGTTGCAGCTGTCCATTAAATTGTTTGTCGAGGTTTTTAAATTGATTGTTTTTTCCATCTTGGCTATAAAACACAATTAATGTATGTGCATCGTTGTCTACTTTAGAAGAAAACGAAAACTGTGCTGCGTGTGTATTTAAACTAGCGCTTATTGCTAGCGTTAAGAGAGAGGCTTTAATTATGTGTTTCATCGTTCACCTAAGATTAATTTAAAACTGTTTTTTACCTATTTTTGAGTGCTTAGTTAAGTGCGATAAGCTGAAACGGCAATTAAGAGCGACGTATAACGGCATAAAAAATACGTTATAAATTTATTTGCATGTCGGTGATACTAGGCTTAATGTAAAACAAAATGTTTACATGGAGTTATATTATGAAGTTTTTATTGTTTTTAGGCACTGTGCGTGAGAGCTCCCCCCCTAAACCAGTACGTCTTGGAAGTAGAGTTAGTAAAGCATGTTTATTGTGTTTGCAGTCACACTTTAGTGAACATGAATTTGAAATAATTGATGCGTTAGATTACCCAAACGACGCTGTATTTAAACCCCACTTTGCATATACACAGCACAATGCCCCCACTAAACTTAACAACTTGGCTGATAAAATTAAATCTGCTGATGGCTACATAATGATCAGCCCTGAATATAATCACTCTATGAGCCCTGCATTAGCAGATCTTCTCAATCATTTTGGTAGTTCACTGTTTTCGTATAAACCCAGTGCGATTGTTTCTTATTCTGCTGGGCAGTGGGGTGGGGTTCGTGCTGCAATTAGTATGCGCACTTTTTTATCAGAACTTGGGTGTTTACCAGTATCGTCGATGATTCATGTTCCAAAGGCACAGGATGTGTTTAACGAGCTTGGAGAGTTTGCTACTGATGATGATCAGACCTCGTGGTTTAACTATTTTTCTCGTACATTTAATCAATTAATATGGTGGGCTGAGGCCGCTAAAATACAGGCTGAATGTAAAAACCCTCATAATATGATTGCAAGCTTTAAAACAAGCCCCGCGCAGCGAAATGCGCCTAAAACAACTACTAATTAAGTTACTGTAATTTAAATTATATGTATTTGTACTGTTTGGGTCATCAAAAAGTAAAGAAACCGGTTAGGCGAAATGGAGCAAATAAGTACCCATTTACAGCTATACTGTATTCATATACAGTATAGCTGTTGCGTTAATAAATACTAAAACAGTAAACTAAGTGTTAGGCGTGCAGTTCTAGGCTCAATAGGATGAAAATGATTATCTTCAACGCCTTGAGCGGGCTCACCGGCTAAACGCGATGCATAATAGTAATCTATATCGTGGTCGGTACTGTTAAACAAGTTAAGTAATTCAAAGTCTACTTTCCAATGAGTTTGCTTATAGCTCACAGAGCTATTAACTACCGTTAGCGGGTTTGAGCGCTTGAATCGCCCCGAGTTCA
>NZ_PNDV01000077.1:0-549 GCF_005930865.1 Pseudoalteromonas sp. S554
GTTACCGTTTCACCATGGACTTTAAATTCAGTGACATCGGTCACCCATTTTTGATTGGGCTTCTTTGCCGTAAATTCACGTTTGAGAACATTTTCAGCGATTCTACCGACTTCACCTTTGTAAGAGGTGTAGCGTTTAGGTCTGACTTTTGATTTCAAGCCAAGTTCGCCCATCAAGCGTTGCACGCGCTTATGATTAACCATCAAACCCATTGCTCTTAGCGTGCAAGTTACCCTACGGTAGCCGTATCGTCCTTTGTGCTTGTGATAGATATCACGTATTCTTTCGCATAAGTCAGTGTTGGAACAGGGCTGAAACAGTGTATTACGATGGTAATAATACACACTCTTGGGAAGCCCTGTGACCTTTAATAAGTGTTGTAAGCTGTATTTTGCCTTGAGCTCTTCGACAACTATCGTTTTGTCTTTGCTTTTTTCTTTCTGGCCTGAGCCAAGGCTTCTAACTTTTTTAAGACTGCGTTCTCTGCACGTAGATAATCCAATTCTTCCCTGAGCTCTTTTTCAGACATGTCTGCTGATGGTTTAGGAG
>NZ_PNDV01000078.1:0-165101 GCF_005930865.1 Pseudoalteromonas sp. S554
AGGGCGCTTAAGACTTACAGCAAACCGGCGAAGGTTAAGTTCTTTTATAAAGAGATAGAAAATAAACGCAAAGATAGTGAAAAGGCCACGGCAATCAACCAACAGTGGTCTGGCGATATTACGTATTTAAAAGTCGGTGCTCGTTGGCATTACCTTGCAGTGGTTATCGACTTATATTCACGGCGAGTAATCGGCTGGGCGTTTGGTAAAAACAAAACAACGGAGCTTACGTTAAAGGCGCTAAGGCTTGCGATAAAAAAACGACAGCCAACAGAAAGTGTATTATTTCACACTGACCGAGGCGCAGAATACCGTGCTCACGTTGTACAAAAGTATTTGGCTAGCAAAAACATCAAAGCCAGTATGAATAGGCCTGGGTGCTGTACTGACAACGCAGAAGTCGAGTCGTTCTTTCATTCGCTTAAAGCAGATTTAATTCGAGGAAATAAATTTGAGAGCAGCGGTAAACTATTATCAAAATTAAAGGTTTACCTAAATTATTTTTACAATAGACAGCGATTGCATTCGAGTTTAGGATATAAATCACCTGCCGAGTTTGAATCGGCAGTTAATTAAAACGTGGACGGTGTCCACTTTATCGGGTGAAGATCAAAGCATTCCAAGAAGACCGTGGTTACAATTACCGTTTACAAGGCACATTAGAATTTGAAGGTGGTTTCAAAGCGGGTTTAAATCTTTTCAAGGCCAATCAAGGCGACCAGTTCAACTTTGAAAATGGTGTAGCTAGTTTAGACGGAGTAACTACAACAAACTATCGTTTTGGCGATGGTGAAAACTATAATTTTTCTGCCTCACCATCAAATGAACGTGACACGCACGTAGGTGCAATGCCCGGACTTGAGCAGTCAATCATACAACTAAATCTAGCATACCAACCATCTGACGAAACAAGTTTAGTGTTCATGGTTGGTAAATCATCAGATGATTACACATTTGCAGATGCTGCGGGCAATGCAGTTGCAGGAATTACATACTTTGGTACAGATGGAGTAGCCGACGCTAATGGCACAACGTACGATTCAAACAGTGTGATCAAAGGTGATACATCAGTAGAATATTTTGTTTTTGAAGCACAACAATACCTTATCCCTAAACAGTTATATGTAGCAGCTCGTTATTCAGAAGCAGAAAATACATCTGATTTAATTGAGCAAACAGACAATACAGTAGAGCGTATTCAAGTTGCTGCGGGCTACTGGTTTAACGATAAAACGTTATTAAAAGTGGAATATGTAAATCAAGAAGAAGGCGTTAGCTCTGCAGGCCAAATAGGCGCTGGTTTTGACGGTTTCACATCTGAGATTTCAGTTAAATTTTAACTTATATTCAGCAACTTAGTACTTAATATTCACGTAATTAAAGCTATTTTAATTCACTTTTATTAAGTACAAGTGCACCTTTTAATGTTAGAGATAAGGTATTTAAAATGAAAAATAAATTATTAATGCTTGCCTGTGGCATCATGGCAATGAGCAACGCTTACGCAAAAGAAACAATTACAATTGCTACTGTTAATAATGGTGACATGATCACCATGAAAGAACTAAGCAATGAATTCACCAGTCAAAACCCTAATATAGATTTGAAGTGGGTAACACTTGAAGAAAATATTTTACGCCAACGTGTAACAACAGACGTGGCAACAAAAGGTGGGCAGTATGATGTTATGACAATCGGTACTTATGAAGTACCAATTTGGGGTAAACAGAACTGGTTAACAGAGTTAGATAACCTTGGCAAAAATTACGATTTAGATGATTTACTACCCGCTATTCGAAGCGGCCTTACCGTTAACGATAAGCTATACGCCGCTCCTTTCTATGGCGAAAGCTCAATGGTTATGTACCGTACTGATTTAATGGCAAAAGCTGGGTTAACCATGCCTAAAGCACCGTCTTGGGACTTTATTAGAAAAGCAGCAAAAGCGATGACCAGTAAAGAGGATGGCGTTTATGGTATGTGTTTGCGTGGTAAAGCCGGTTGGGGAGAAAATATTGCACTGATTACATCAATGGCTAACTCATTCGGTGCACGTTGGTTTGACGAAAACTGGAAGCCTCAGTTTAATACACCTGAATGGAAAAAAACTCTTCAGTACTATGTTGATGTTATGAATGAATCAGGTCCTGCGGGTTCGTCAGCTAATGGCTTTAACGAAAATCTAGCATTATTTCAAACCGGTAAGTGTGGTATATGGATTGATGCAACAGTAGCTGGCGCATTTGTTACAAACAAAACAGATTCTGAAGTAGCCGATAAAGTTGGTTTTGCACTCGCACCTGACAACGGGCTAGGTAAACGTGGTAATTGGTTATGGTCGTGGACACTAGCCATTCCTTCAAGCAGTAAAAAACAAGATGCTGCAATGAAATTTATCAGCTGGGCAACATCTAAAGAATATACTCAACTTGTAGCCGATAAAAAAGGCTGGGCAAAAGTGCCACCGGGTACTCGTAAATCTTTATACAGTAACTCTCAGTATATGGAAGCAGCGCCTTTTGCTCAAATAACATTAGATTCAATCGAAACCGCAGATCCTAAAAACCCAACCGTAAAACCTGTTCCTTATGTTGGTATTCAGTTTGTTGCTATTCCGGAGTTTCAAGGGATAGGAACAGCAGTAGGGCAACAATTTTCAGCCGCTTTAACTGGGCAAATGACCGTTAAACAAGCGTTAAGCTCATCTCAACGTTTAGTTGAAAGAGCCATGCGCAAAGCGCGTTACCCTAAGTAGTATCAATTATAGGTGGGCAAGCTCTCAACTTGCCCTGTATTTTATGTCAGTTCTATTTATGATTTTACATATTATTAAGGGTTTCTGATTTTCACTTAATAGTGAGTAAATAGAATTGGCTTTTTTAAGGTCACCGTTATGGCAACAACTAACTCGCGTACGCTTGCTCGGTTCATGCTTCTTCCTATCGTAACATTGTTACTCGCTTGGATGATTGTTCCGCTGTGTATGACATTGTATTTTTCATTCATTGATTACAATTTATTGGTTCCTGGAGATAAAGAATTTGTAGTTTTTTTAAACTATGAGTTTTTTTAACTGATCCAGCGTTTTTTGAATCTTTTTTTAACACGCTTTATTTAGTTACTGGCGTGTTACTCATTACCATTTGTGGTGGTATAGGTTTGGCTATTTTATTAGACCAAGCAATATGGGGACGTAATTACGTTCGTATAATGGTACTTGCGCCATTTTTTGTTATGCCAACGGTTTCAGCCTTAGTGTGGAAAAACATGCTTATGAACCCTGTAAATGGTTTGTTTGCTCACTTTGCAATTTGGTTAGGTTTTGAGCCAATAGACTTTTTTGCTCAAATGCCGTTATTTTCAATCATTATAATTGTGTCTTGGCAGTGGTTACCATTTGCAGCACTGATTTTGCTTACAGCTATTCAATCACTAGACCGCGAACAATTAGAAGCTGCTGATTTAGATGGCGCAGGCCCATTTAGTAAGTTTTTCTATATTGTTTTACCTCATTTATCTCGCGCTGTGACTGCGGTGATATTAATTGAAACCATCTTTTTACTCTCTATATTTGCTGAAATATTGGTTACAACAAGCGGTGGGCCAGGTTATTCATCAACAAATATTACTTATTTAATTTATACCCAATCATTACTGCAATTTGATGTAGGTGGTGGTTCGGCAGGTGGCATAGTTGCCGTGATCATTGCAAATATAGTAGCAATATTTTTAATGCGCTTAATTGGCAAGAACTTGGAGGGGTAAAATGAGTATTAAAAATAACACACGTTCAACACTTATTTATACCATAGCGGCATGGACAGTTAGTTCAATGATTTTCTTCCCTATTTTATGGACGTTGATCACAAGCTTTAAAACAGAATCTGAGGCTATATCAGCTACACCCACTTTGTTTGCATTCGAGTGGACGCTAATAAATTACTCAGATGTATTATCACGCTCACCATACTTTACGCATTTTTGGAATTCGGTTGTTATTTCATTAGGGTCAAGTTTATTAGGTTTATTAATCGCTGTTCCGGCTGCATGGTCCATGGCTTTTGTGCAAAGTAAAAAAACAAAAATTTACTAATGTGGATGCTTTCGACCAAAATGCTACCGCCGGTAGGGGTGCTAATACCTATTTACTTATTATTTCGCGACTTCGGTTTACTCGATACAAAACTAGGTTTAGTTATCGTCATGACCCTTATAAATTTACCAATTATGATCTGGATGCTTTATACCTACTTCAGAGAAATACCGGGTGAAATATTAGAAGCTTCACGCATGGATGGTGCAACAATTGGCGAAGAAATATTTCATGTATTACTGCCTATAGCCTTACCTGGCATTGCTTCAACATTATTGTTAAATGTAATTTTAGCCTGGAACGAGGCATTTTGGACTCTAATATTAACCGCAGCAAATGCTGCACCGTTAACTGCATTTATAGCCAGTTATTCAAGCCCTGAAGGGTTATTTTACGCCAAATTATCGGCAGCATCTGCCATGGCCATTGTGCCAACTTTAATTCTTGGTTGGTTTAGTCAAAAACAATTAGTGCGCGGCTTAAGCTTTGGCGCAGTAAAGTAGGAGAACACACATGGGCAGCATCACACTAAAACAAGTCACTAAAAACTTTGACGACGTAAACGTTATTAAACCGTTAGATTTAGAAATTAAAGACGGTGAATTTATTGTTTTTGTTGGGCCATCAGGTTGTGGTAAATCAACATTACTACGCATGATTGCGGGGCTTGAAGACACAACAAGCGGAAATATTGAAATAGATGGGCAAGATGCAACACATACACCACCTGCTAAAAGAGGCTTAGCAATGGTGTTCCAGTCTTATGCGTTGTACCCACATATGAGCGTTCGCAATAACATTGCTTTTCCACTTAAGCGCGCTAAAGTAAGCGCTGCAGAAATAGAAACTAAAATCGCTAACGCCGCTAAAATTCTTAATTTAACTGATTATCTAGATCGAAAACCAGGACAGCTATCAGGTGGTCAACGTCAACGAGTAGCAATAGGGCGCGCAATTGTTAGACAACCCTCTGCGTTTTTATTCGATGAGCCACTACAATGATTTATGTAACTCACGACCAAGTTGAAGCAATGACAATGGCCGACAGAATTGCCGTATTTAATGGCGGTATTATCGAGCAAGTAGGTACTCCATTGGAGCTTTATCAACACCCAGTAAATAAATTTGTTGCGGGTTTTATTGGTTCACCAAAAATGAACTTTATTGATGTACCAAATGGTGACACTAATGGAGTGTCAAGCTTAGGTGTTCGTCCAGAGCACTTTATAATATCGCAAGATACAGGCACGTGGTCAGGTAAAGTAGGAGTAATTGAGCACTTAGGGTCTGAGAGTTTTTTACATGTAACACTTACAAATGGCAGCACAGTGACAGTAAAAGCTGATGGTGATTGCTCGCTCCAATACGGTGACTCTGTATTTTTAACTGCGCAAGAAAATAAAGTACACAAGTTTGATAAAAATGGGGTAACGATTAAAGCTAGCAACTAAGTTTGAAAGCAACAGAGCCAATACCTTATTTAGTCATAATTAACTTTAAGGTATTGGTTATTAGCTCATTATTGGCTTCGGCATTATATAAATAAATGATATATTTGCCTTAAAGCATAAGTTTGAAGCCATTAATAATATCAAACACAAGTTACTCCTTAATTACAGAGGTTTAAGTGGCAAAATTATCGAACACAGAAATAAGAAAACTTGATGATGCAGCAAGAGCGGGGTGGTTATATTATGTCGCCGGCCAAACTCAAGACGAAATAGCGAAAAAGCTTAATGTATCTCGTCAGTCAGCGCAGCGAATGGTCGCTTTATCAGTTAGCCAAGGCCTAATAAAAGTAAGACTCGATCACCCCATTGCCAAATGTATGGATTTAGCAGAAAAATTAAAAAGCCGATTTGGTTTAGCATCATGTGAAGTGGTGCCAAGCGATCCTTCTGAACCATCATCTACAGTTGGACTTGCACAAGCTGGTGCCGCTGAGATACAGCGCCATTTGAAATCAGAAACGCCAAAAGTATTAGCAATGGGAACAGGGAGAGTTTTGCGTGCTATTGTTGATGAACTACCAATACTTGATTGCCCACAACATAAAATAGTGGCTATGTTAGGTAACATGGCGTTAGATGGTTCGGCTTCGCCTTACGATGTTGTAGTTAGAATGGCTGAACACACTAATGCAAAACATTATCCGATGCCATTACCAGTTTTGCCGCGCAGTATTGAAGAAAAAAACCAACTTCATGCACAACATAATATAACTGCGAACCTGAAGCTTGCTAAAAATGCAGACGTAACTTTTGTTGGCATTGGTAGTTTAGGTGAAAAGTCACCATTACACATAGATGGTTTTGTTGACGCTGATGAATTAAAAGAGCTTCAAGACTTAGGCGCCGTTGGTGAAATGATCAGCTGGGTTTACGATAAAAATGGTAAATTGCTAGATTGCACTGTAAACCAACGCGTTGCGAGTACGCCATTAGTAACAAATGACAACAAACAAATTTATGCAATAGCTGCAGGTGAAGAAAAAGTGTTGGCTATACTAGGCGCTGTAAGATCAAACATGATTAGTGGTTTGATCACTAACGAATATACCGCAGAACGTTTACTCAGCATTGATTGAGTTATTTGAAAATTGCATTGTGTATTACAAAATTTTTATAGCGAACAAAACGCCCCAATGTCCGATACCGTCTAGTATTGGACATAATAAGAGTGCATTCATGCGCTCTTATTAAATAACATTTAACCACCTATAATTTATATTATGTTAAATACGGTATTTTAATTACTTAGCAAGGTAAAGTGCTTATCCATTTAACGTATAAGACGCTCTATTTCACTATTATTTATTTTAAATCATGATTAACGGCATAAACTTATACCGCTAATCATGTAGATATTTTAATTACAGCCTAACTCACTTGCTAAACTAAATACGGATGATTCTATTGTTTGTGCCTGATTACTCGTTAAATTAGGTAAAACATTAATGCCAGTTCTACTTTCAACTTCATCAATACTTACTTGGGTATTACAAAAATTATCTCTGCGGCCAGCACTTTGCTGCATAATAAATGCTGATGCTTTAATGGTGTTACCAGATTGCTTCATGACAATTTTAAAATAACCACTTGGTATAGTATGGTTTTCATTTGCTCGTGGTAAATCTGCAAAGTAATATTCGTACATTGGACCAGTAACTACGTATAAGTTATTTCCATCATCAACATGATTTCTTACCGCTGTTTCAAGCCTAACCCATGGCCCTTGGTTTAATGCTGAAGATTGTGGTGTAATATTAGAAAGCAAATTTGTTAAACGCCAATCAGCTGTATTACTAAAAGATGCCAATGGAACCTGATGCCCCCGGTCAGTATTAATTGTTGCATATGCATCGGTATAGTCACTGGGTTCAAGCGTATAATGGGAATATAAATCAGGGTCTGATTTCCAACTCCTTGATCTTGATGGTCCGCTCATTGTATTGGGCGTTACTTGGTATGCTACCCAGTCTGCAAATTTTGTGTAACGGTTATTTTTTAAAGTATAAATATTACGTTCAATTGTTTTACCGTTGTTTAATCCTGTTGGACAACCTTCTAAGCAATTGGCAGCATTGGCAGTTGAAGCTAATAATAAGCTTGTTAAGGTTAGTGATATATTTATAAATGATTTCATTGTTGTTTTATCCTGTATAAATGAGGATAAAAACCTAACAAGTTTATGTTACAGATATATTTAATTTTATAAATATATTCAACAAGTTAATTGTATACATGTATATTTAGCACTTAAGTATTGTGTTTAATTGTTAATTTATTCGTTCTAATTAATCGGTTAATAAAAAGGTAATAAGCACCCTACCAATAGTTATTTATGCATTTCAAATAAATCCTTGGCATAAAAAAACGCAGGCATTTGCCTGCGTTTTATAATTTAATAAAAAGATTAATGAAGTGCCGCTGTAAATGGAATACTTTTACAAATTTCAGCCTCAGCAACTAATAACTCTTCTAAACGCACGTCTACTTCTTCTTTGTCAAAGTATTCGTAGGCTAGCTCTACAAATAAGTTTTTGTGCTTTTCTTCTGATTTAGCAATGGCTACATAAAACTCTTTTTCTTTACCTTCAGGTAATGCTTGCGCAACTAATGAAAAACGTTCGTGTCCACGAGCTTCAATTACACCGCCAACTAATAACCTATCCATTAAAAAGCCATCACGTCCGTGCCTAAATAAAGCACGAATTTGCTTTATGTACGGATCTTTTTGGTCATCACCCAGTGTTGTGTCGCGTTCAGTTAATAGCTTGAGTACTTGTTTAAAATGAATAAGCTCTTCAAGGGCTAAATCGGTCATTGCTTTTACAAGTTTACGCTTGTCTGGGTAATGCGAAAGCATTGAAATAGCCATACCTGATGCTTTTTTTTCAGCAGCCGCATGATCTTGCAAAAAGGTGTTAAAGTCGGCAAGTACAGCCTCGGTCCATTCAAATGGCGTTTGGTATTTTAATTCAAACATAATAAATACTACTTAAAAAATAATGCGGGAATTTTAACGTATTTGAAAATAAAAATCTCGCAATAGGTTTTAGTAAAGCAATGCTCTTAAGGCTTAATTTAGATAATTACAGTTGAGAGGTGTAAGGTAAATGTTTATCTATGCGCCCTTTTGCTGTCGACTCTATTTTTAACGGGTGCTTAATATCGTTCCATGCGGTGACTTTTCCGCCCATATTCATTTTATCAAAATCAGTTTTATCACTTTGTATGTTCAAAAAACCACATACTTTTTGATAACTCCCCGCCTTTGCAATATCAATCGATAAAAAGTCAGCTTGTCTTTTTTCAAAATAATACTGTGCAGCATTTAGGTGACGCTTGTAACAGTCAGCTAAGTAACTATCATCACTAATGTTTTCGAGAGATAAATTAGAAAAAACATCAAAGTAACACCGTTTTATATGAATATTAAAACCGCCATCTGTACGTGTTAAATTAGTATGCATACGTGTGAGTAATTGCCTAATGGATGGCAACCAAACATCAATTTCTCTTTCCAAATATATAAACTTAGACCCTGGGTAATGCTTATCAAGCATTTTATAGTCAGTAAATATGGGGGTGTCGGCAATCGCTTTTGCATTGTCAAAGCTGGCTGTTGTGTATGCTGTGTGTGCGGTTGGTAATCCTAATTCTAGTAGTGCGTGGCACACACTAGTTGTGCCTGTTCTTGGTAGGCCTATTACAAATATTTTAGTCATGTACTGTACTTTAATTAGCTATTACGAGTGAGTAATAAAACAAACGCACTTATTATCATAACCAGAAAAGTAGCTACAGTCCCTATTTGACGATACTTTAAGTTTTTTTCTACTATACCTAGGTTGTGAAAAAATCGACCAATTAACAAAGATGCGCCTAAAAGGTGACAATAATGACTGGCTAGACCTTGGTATTCAGCTAAAAATAATAAAATAACGGCAAAAGGTACATATTCCATAAAGTTTGCATGTGCTCTAATTGCACGTTGTAAAACTGAATTACCGTTATCACCTAATGATATTTGCTCTGCTCTGCGAACTTTTATGACATTAAAGCTTAAATAAATATAAAAAAAAGCGAGTAATGCAGCATATGTTGAAATAATCACAGTGTGTTCCTATTAGTTTTTTTAAACGCATTAAGTATGCGCAGTGTTAAGCTGTGCAGATAATAACATATAAATTAACGGCTTTATCACAAGTTTAAAGTTCAACTATGATAAGGTAATAGCCATATTTTATACGCAATCATAGGGATTATATGTTTGTTCCTCGCAAAGTGGCCGATAGTTATCGTGAAATGATAAACAGCATTGGCTTTTACCCTTCTGTGCTTTCTGTTGGTTTTTTGTTTTTTGCCATCATTACAATGTCGGTTGAATATTTAGCGCCTGTTGAGCAGTTGAAGTCTTTTATCTCAGTTGTTTTGGTTGATAGCGCAGAAAATGCGCGAACAATTTTAAGTACGCTTGCAGGTAGTATTATCTCATTGACTGTATTTAGTTTTTCTATGGTTATGGTGGTTTTAAACTCTGCTAGTGCGAGTCTATCGCCTCGCGTTGTGCCCGGCTTAATTACTAGAAAGTCTCATCAAATGGTGCTCGGCTTTTACTTAGGCAGTATCATTTACTCTATCATCATGCTTATAAATATTAATAAGTTAGAAGGCGGCAGTACTGCAATTCCGTCTATAGGTGTTTTATTTGCTTTAATTTTTGGTTTGATTTCATTAGGGTTATTTGTATTTTTTATTCATTCTATTTCACGCGCTATCCAAGTCGATAATGTCCTCAATGGTTTGTTTAGCCAGACTAAAAAAGAAATTAAAGCGATCATTAAAAGACAAAAAGAGGCCCCTGTTAGTGAGTTTCCTGATTTTTCAACATGGCACTCCATAAGCAGTAAAACAGAGGGTTACTATAAGGGTGTGCAAACTGATAAACTGTGTGCAATTTTAAAAGAGCACGATATAAACTTATATATTTCTGTTAACCAAGGATATTTTACAGTAAAAGGTTATCCATTTTTAAAATGTAATGTCGATATAACCCACGATGAAGAGCTCTTAGAAAAAATATTAGATTGCTTTATTTTTTATATAGAAGAGTACATTAGCGACCACTACCGCTATGGTTTAACACAAATATCTGAAATAGCAGTAAAAGCTATGAGCCCTGGCATTAACGATCCAGGTACCGCTGTTAAATCAATTGATATGCTGAGTATTTTACTGATTGAGCGCCTATCTCTTAACGATATAAATTATTCGTTTAAGCACAGTGAAAAAAAACCGCTTTTATATTTACATGAAACCAGTTTTGATGAGTTACTGCATGATAACTTTTCGCCGCTTCGTCATTATGCAAAAGGTGACGCCTACGTAATGACAAATATATTAGAAGCATTTAAAAATATTTTATTTGTGGCGCACGATAATGAAAAAGCACGCGAAAGCTTATTTAATTATTTATTCGCTATTGTTGATGACATAAACATGAATGTGACTAACGAGTACGACAGGCGCGAAATTTGTAATATGCTAAATTCTATAACACGCATCAATGAGCAACAAGGTAGTCAATTGGTGGCACGTTTTGAGCACCACCAAAATAATTCCTACTCAATATAATAAATAGCGTAACTTGATGCTGTTACCTTAATTTCTCCACTGTGATACGCATCCGGGACATAATTACCGGGTGCACTATCCGCCATTACCATTTCTTTTGCACGCATATAGGGCTGAGTTTGAACATTAAGTGGACTCAACGATGCGTTATATAGTCCTTTTAACGACACATCAAAGTCGTCGCTTAATTCTTTAGCCGCTTTTTTAGCATCTTGTATTGCCATTTTTTGAGCTTTTTTATGAAGCTCGTTATAGTTGCTAGCTAAAAATTGGGTATTGTTAATTTGGTTTATGCCGTTATTAACCAAACTTTGTAATAACGTAGGATATTTACTTATATCAGTAAGTTTGACCGTTAGTGTTCGGGTAATTTTGAAACCGATAAATTCTTGCTGTCCAGTTTGGCGATTGTATTGAGTATCGCGGTGTATATTAATTTGCCCTGCGTTAATGTCAGTGTCTTTAACGCCTAACGTTTTTACTAATTTGATGGCTTTTGCCATAGTGATATCGGCTTTGTTTTTTGCAGCTATTAGGTCTTTATTTACCTCAGTGATACCCACACTCATTTGTACATAATCAGGCATGGTGGTAAGTGTCGCTTGCCCTTTCACATATATGTGTGGTGCATCGGGTGTTGGGCTGGCAACGGCATTAAAACTAAGTGTGCTTAATGCTATGGTGCTGCCGAGAAAAAGTTTTAGTGTGTTCATCATAGAATCCTTTTTGTTTTATACTAATTTGCTTAATTAAGTATGATCGCGGATTTGCATTAGCTCTATTAAAGAGCCTAATGGGTTAACAATAAATGAACAAGCATAAAAAAACAGGCTAGCGCCTGTTTTTTGTTAGGTGTTGTAACGCAGGGTTACATAAAATTACTTATACCACTTAAACGCTGCAACGTTTGTAGTTACGGTATTTTGGTAACCAATAATTTTTATCAATGGCTGCCCACAGAGCATCGTCAGAAATTTCCAATGCAACACCCTCTTCAATCGCTTTTTTAGCAATAGCAAATGCAATGCGTTTACTAAGCGGTTCAATTTCTGTTAATGCTGGTAATAAACTGCCTTTACCGCTGTTTGCTCGCGGTGAAGACTCAGCAAGCATTTCACTCGACACGCTAAGCATGGCATCTGTAATGCGTGTAGCCTTAGCTGCAATAACGCCTAAACCAATACCAGGGAAAATATAACTGTTGTTACACTGTGGAATTGGGAAAGTTTCACCATTATATTCAACGGGATCAAACGGGCTACCTGTTGCAACTAATGCTTTACCATCAGTCCACTTGATAACGTCTTCTGGGTGTGCTTCTACCTGTTTAGACGGGTTACTTAACGGGAAAATTATAGGTTGTTCACACGTTGAATGCATTGCACGAATAACTTGCTCTGTAAACAAACCCGGCTGACCCGATACACCAATAAGTATGTCTGGTTTTGCACAATGCATTACATCTAACAATGACGCGTATTCACCACTGTAAGTCCAATCATTTAGCGTGTCTGTTGGTTGTGCTAAAGCTTGTTGGAAGTCGCGTAGACCTTCCATGCCATTAGTTAACAGACCAAAACGATCAACCATAAATACTTGGCTACGCGCTTGCTCTTCAGAGATACCTTCAAATACCATTTGGCTAATAATTTGCTCAGCAATACCACAACCCGCAGAGCCTGCACCAACAAATACAACTTTTTGTTGGCTAAGAGTTGAGCCTTTAACACGACACGCAGCTAATAAAGAGCCAACTGTTACTGATGCAGTGCCTTGAATGTCATCGTTAAAGCTACAAATTTCTTCACGATAGCGCTTAAGAAGCGGCATGGCATTAGGTTGTGCAAAGTCTTCAAATTGAAGCAATACATTTGGCCAACGGCGTTTGACCGCTTTAATAAATAGATCTAAAAACTCATCGTACTCGTCTTGAGCTATACGTTTATGGCGTGCGCCCATATACATAGGATCATTTAAAAGCTTTTCGTTGTTGGTCCCTACGTCAAGCATAACTGGCAATGTATATGCTGGGCTTATGCCACCACACGCGGTGTACAATGACAATTTACCAATAGGAATACCCATGCCACCAATACCTTGGTCGCCTAGCCCTAATATACGTTCACCATCGGTCACAACAATGACTTTTACTTTACCCTTTGTGGCATTACGTAAAATGTCGTCAATTTGATAACGGTCTTCGTACGAAATAAACAAGCCACGTGCGCTGCGGTAAATATCCGAAAACTTTTCACAGGCATCACCCACTGTAGGGGTGTAAATAATTGGCATCATTTCTTCAAGATGATCGCGCACTAAGCGGTAGTAAAGCGTTTCGTTGTTATCTTGAATGGCACGTAAATAAATGTGCTTATTTAAATTGTCGGTAAAACTCGAGTATTGCTGATAACAACGTTCAACTTGCTCTTCGATGGTTTCAAAGCGTGGAGGAAGTAAACCTGCAAGGTTAAAATTTTCGCGCTCTTTTTTACTAAACGCACTACCCTTGTTTAGTAATGGCGTTTCAATAAGGCCAGGGCCAGAGTGATGAATATATAAGTAATTAGGATCAGTATTTGTTGTCATATTTCCAGGCTTTAATGGAGTCTTAAGTTATGATCTGTCATTATCAATGCTCAGAATTTAAATGCAATGAACATAGTACTTGTCAGACCATTGAGAATACAAACACGCACATAGGTCGTGTTTGTATTATACATAATTTAAAATTTGAAAGTGGCGTTATTGTTAGTTAAATCAGACAACGCAACACCTTCACGGCGCGGATCGGCTGCGCCATACAGCTTATTATTTTTCACTTCAACACCATGTAAACCTGAATTTAGGTCTAACACACGCACTTTATGACCACGTGAAGTGAGTGCTGGTGCAAGTGATTCAATAACGGTGCCTTTTTCAAGGCTGGTGTAATCATTACGATTAGTAGTACGCGGCAGGTTAATAGCTTCTTGCACCGATAAATTCCAGTCTAAAACGCCAACAACTACTTGAGCGACGTAGTCAATAATGCGGCTACCACCAGGAGATCCTACAACTAAACGTAAGCTACCATCTTCATTAAAAACCATAACCGGTGACATAGAACTGCGCGGGCGTTTTCCTGGCTCTACACGATTAGCAACTAACTTACCGTTTTTACTAGGAGAAAGTGAGAAATCGGTTAACTGATTATTTAAAATATAACCATTAACCATAACTGTAGAGCCAAATGCCATTTCTATTGAGCTGGTCATTGATACTGCATTACCAAAGCTATCAACAATAGAGACATGCGATGTTGAAGGGAGTTCATACGAATCATCTTGTGCATAACTTAAGTAGTTAACGGGGTCGCCGGCAACTGCATGCTGATCTTTTTCGGTTATGAGTGTTGCGCGTGATTTAATGTAGCTTTTGTTTAATAGCGCTTGAGTTGGTACCTCAGTAAAATCTGGGTCACCCATGTATACATTTCTATCGGCAAAGGCAATACGCGACGCTTGGCTGAAGTAGTGAATTGCTTGTTCGCTGTTAGGCTTTAAGGCAGAAATATTTGTATGCTCTAGTAACCCTAGTATTTGTAAAACAGCCACACCGCCACTACTTGGTGGTGCCATAGAACATACGTTATAAACACGGTATTTTATACAAACTGCATCGCGTTCTTTGCTTTTGTATTGTGCAAGGTCTAGCTGAGTTAATTTACCGGGTGCAATTTTTGAATTTTGTACCGCACTTACCATTTTTTTTGCATTTTCACCTTTATAAAATGCATCAATGCCTTCATTAGCAATGGCTTTGTATAAATCAGCAAGCGGCTGATTTTTTTTAACGGTACCGGCCTCAATGAGTTTACCATTTGGGTAAAAGTATTCATTTATCACTGGCATACTCATAACACCTGGATTTAGCTGGCGAGCTAACAAACCATGTAATCGAGGCGATACAACAAACCCTTGTTCAGCAAGTTCAATAGCCGGTTTAAATAGCTGTTCCCAAGGTAATAAACCATAGTGCTTATGCGCATTTGCGAAGGCATGTAGAACACCAGGTACACCTACAGAACGACCGCCTACAACGGCTTCAATCCATTTGACCGCTTTGCCATGCTTATTTAAAAATAAATTTTCATTCGCATTTTTAGGGGCCGTTTCTCTTCCATCAAAGCTGGTTAACTTATTATTTGCTTTGTTGTAATACATCATAAATGTACCGCCACCAATACCCGATGACTGAGGCTCAACAAGTGTTAAAACAAGTTGAGTGGCTATTGCTGCATCAACTGCACTGCCGCCTTTTGCTAATATTTGCTGTCCCGCTTGAGATGCATACGGATTTGCCGCGGCAACCATGTATTTGTCACCTACAACAATCTGCTTAGAACTAATTGATGTGGTAGCTTCTGGTTCGCGAACTTCTACTTTTGTGGGTTCTTTTGATAGCACCGGCAAAGAGAGTACACCTAAGCCGATAGCAAATAATGAGTTAAGTTTAAAATGCATAAAAAATACTAAAAACACTTAATTACAATAGGTAATTGGCATCTTAAAGTTAAACGGGCACAATATGCAAAAATTAATACTAAAAAAATACAATAAAATGCTTAATTTACCTATACAGCCTCGTTATATTTTACCACCTTTATTATTGATACTTTTTAGCACTATTTTTGCTGCATTGGATTTAAATAATTTACTAGAATTTAACCGAACATTAGTTAACAAAGGTGAGCTTTGGCGTATTTTTACTAGCCAATTTGTACACGCAAATTGGGCCCATTTGGGGTTAAATATAAGCGGGATTTTTTTAATTTGGTTATTACATGGTGAGTATACTACCCCTACCCGGTACTTTCTAAATACGATCACTTTAGCGCTTTGGTGTGGTTTAGGCGTGTATTTTTATTGCCCAGACATACATATCTATACAGGTTTAAGCGCGCTGTTACACGGTGTTATTATTTGGGGCGCAGTAAAAGATATTACACAAGGGCTTAAATCGGGCTATTTATTATTCATCGGTGTGTGGGTAAAAATAGCATATGAGCAATTGAGTGGTCCAAGTGCTGATATTGGCGAGCTTATTAATTCGACCGTTGCAATAGATGCTCATTTAATTGGCGCTATTGGTGGATCATTGTTAGGCATCGAGCTTGTTATTAAATATTATAAAAATAGGGCCAAAGGTTAAATAAAAACGCCACTTTAACCAAAGTGGCGTTTTACATTGTTTATTTAAAGGGTGTCTTTAAATAGTTTATAAATACGGCGGTATTCATCTAACCAACTTGACGGTTGCACAAAACCATGTGGTTCAACTGGGAAGATAGCCGTTTCAAAGTTTTCTTTTTCAAGCTCAATTAAACGCTGAACTAAGCGCACGGAGTCTTGAAAAAATACGTTATCGTCTACCATTGGTGCATTTATCAATAATGGCTTATTTAAACCTTCTGCAAAGTAAATAGGTGAGCTACGCTCGTGTGCAATGGGATCTACATCTGGGTGGTTTAAAATATTGCCAGTATAAGCAGTATTGTAGTGTGCCCAATCAGTTACCGGGCGAAGTGCTGCACCTGATTGAAACAACTCTGGTGCAGTAAATAATGCCATAAAGGTCATAAAGCCACCATAAGAACCACCGTAGGTGCCTACTGCTTGCGTGTCGACGTTAGCATTTTCAGCCATCCATTTAACACCATCAGCTAAATCTTGCGTTTCTGGTGTGCCCATTTGACGATAAATAGCTGTACGCCAGTCGCGGCCATACCCTTTAGATGCACGGTAGTCCATATCCATTACCACGTAACCTTCATCAGCCAATAATGAATGAAACATAAACTCTCTAAAGTACACAGACCAACCCATATGTGAGTTTTGTAAGTAACCTGCACCGTGATTAAAAATAACCGCTTTACGTGTTTTACCACCTTCGCCTTCTACGTAATCAGCTGGGTAGTATACCTTGGCATATATTGGCGCATCAGTATGGCTAGACGGCACTGCAACTATTTTCGGTGCAGTTAATTTTTTAGCTAAAAAAGCGCTTGATACTGTATTAGTTAAACGTGTTGCCGTTGTATTTGCTTTAGCATCCGCAATATATAGCTCGTTAGGCATGGTAATTTTTGAATGAACAAGCAGTAATTTTTCTTCATCTGGACTCAACGTGTAGTCGGTCATGCCATTTAGATCAGTAATTTTTTCACTTTTAGATGTTTGTGGATCTACACGGAAAATTTCGTATAGACCAGGGTGTTCAACATTAGCTTTGTAATAAATAGCAGAATCATCGCTTGTAACTGTTGGGTTTGATACCTCAAACTCACCCTGAGTTAACGCAACGGCGTTACCGTTTAATGGTTTTTTATAAAGCTGGCTGTACCCAGACTCTTCTGAAAGGTAATAAAGCGTGTTTGCGTTATTCAACCAGCCAAAATTATTAAATGCATAAGCGATCCATGCGTCGTCATGTAAACGATGCTGCGACACCAGTTTATTGTTTTCAAAATCTACGGTCGCAATCCAGCGATCTTTGTTGTCCCACGCTTCAAGCATAATAGCAACTTGCGAACCATCGTTATTCCAAACTATTGGGCTTTGTCCTAATCCCCAATTTGTGATCAAATTAATAGCGCGTGGTGAGTTCTTCGATTCGTAGGTTTTACCTAATCGCGCATAATTTTCTTGTTTTACACTTGCTAATACATCTTCATCAAAACCTGGCAGCGAATCAAACGCTAGTGTGTTTTGTGTTTTATCATTTAAATTAATGTATATAACTTGCGATGTTTCTTCTTTTGCATCAGCTATACGACGGCGAACTTTTTTAGGTGCTATGGTGGCGTCGTCAGTCACATAATGTGGCATTATATCGGTGTCACTTCGCCAACTTGATTGTTTTTTTACGACAACTAGTAACGCATCTCCATTGGGTGAAAGTTCTACGTTATCAACTTTATTACCTTTTCCTAAATAGTAACTTGTATTAGCTACAGAGGTATTTAGTTCGTTTATTTGCGCGTTACGTGCGTGTTGGTCTTTTTTATTTTTGTGTTCAAGAGCAATGTATTCAATAAGCTTATGCTGCTCTTTTGCAATGTACGAACTTGGCTCGCTAATTCCTTTTGGTTTATCAGCAAGTTTTAAGTTAGCAATTTCTTGTGTTAACCCCGTAACTAAATCAACTTTAAAAAACATATTCCCTTGGCGATAAGCCAAAGTACCATCGTTTAAAAACTGCGGATTAGATTCGTTAGCTGTGCTATGGGTTATTTGGCGCAGTGTGTTAGTTTTAATATTTTTTACAAACACATTGCCTTTAAAGACGTAGGCTTGCAGAGCCTTGTCGTTTGAATAAACCGCATTTCTAGCACCCAGTGTATGTAGTTTATTTAATGCTATTTGTTCTGCAGTTTGTGACGTTACAGACTGGCTAAATAAGTCACGTAATGTGCTACCTTGTTGCTTTTGAGCATAAATAATTGTTGCCGAATCAGCAGCCCAAAAGGCATTTTGTGGTTGGTTGCCTATCCAATCAGGATCGGCCATTGCTTGTTTTAAAGTTATTTTTTCTGAACCAACATCGGCAGGTGTACTAACCACCGATTCAACTTTGTTTTTTTCCAAAGCATTATTTGTTGAGGCTGTGTTTGCAGTTGCACTACAGCCCGCAAGCATTGCGCTTGAGGCAACAGCTAATGCTACTAACGTTTTAGATGAAGAAAAATTAAAAATCATAGTGCTTCTATACCGTTATTATAATTAACGGGTATTTAAGCAGAAGCACTAAAGTTAATGCAATTTTTTAAGATAAATAGCCATTTAACAGGGTAAAGCTCAGTTTACTTAAGCCTTAATTATTTAATCACTAAATCTAGCCATACTAGGCGATGATCGCTTGATGCACTTCTATCTTTAATTAAGCGATATTGTTCGTTTGATTCAACTGGCCAAAATACCCCACCTTCTTTAATATCTAAACCGTAAGTTGATGGCAATACATAGTCTACTCGTGCTTGCCAATTGGCAGTAAAGTGTTGTGCATAGGCAAGTTCATATTGCTGTTTAGCGCCTGCACTTTTAGGTACAAACTGTGCATTAATTAATGGATTTTTTAGCAATTGATCTGTTGTTTCTAAACGCGCTTTATCACCTTCTGGTGCTGCGTTTAAATCCCCTAAAATAACAAAACGCGACTGAGCCTCTAGCCCTCCTTTTGTGCCATTATCATCATATAGGTAGTCTACATTGGCTACATAGTCGGCAATTAATCTAATTTCGTCATGGTTACGTTTACCATTTCTATCTTCTTCGCCGTCAAATACTGGAGGCGTAGGGTGAGACGCCAATATATGCACTGCTTTATTATCAATTACAACGGGGACATCCCAAAACGATTTAGAACTTAACCTAAGCGCTTGCCACTCTTGAGCGTTATACCAATTCTCGCCTGTTTTTGGCATCAACGGCATTTTTGCATTAGGCATATCTTTGTATTTAAAGGTTTGAAGCGTTCTGATTTTGTCAAAATCGATTGGGTATTTCGATAATATGGCCATACCATAATGCCCTTCAAAAAAGCCAAAGCCTTGGGCATCACCCATCACTTTACTTTTTTTTCCATCGTTATCTAGGTCAAACTCTGTCGCAAGTCCAGTATTGACGGGGGCTATATAAGAATAAGGATAATCTATGGCTTTTTGCTTGTTTTGGCTTACGGCTAAGTAATGCGTTTTAAAGTAATCAATACCTTGCTCTTTAGGTACAAAATCAAATTCGTTCAGTAAAATAATATCAGGGCGAACGCGCTGAATAATTTCTGCAATATTTTTTATCTGTTGTGTGTTTGAGGTAAGCGCTTTGACTAAGGCATCACTTTTAATAGGCTCGCCTTTAGCGGTGTAATTTGTGGCATCCATACTTACATTAAACGTTGCAACACGAATTGTATCGGTTGCGAACGCATTGAGACTCAATGAAGCAGCTGTTAGCAACGCACCAAACGTTAGATCAAATTTCATTTAATTATCCTACTTATAAAAAAGTAATTTTGATTATTTAATAATGTAACCTGTTTTTGTTTTTTCAGGCAAAAAAAAGCCGAGATTACTCGGCTTTTATTATTTCATTTTTTATTCGTATAGTTTTGAACTAGTCGGCCAGCAACTACTTCTAAGATCTGCTCAATCCCTAAATAACATCCATGTGCAAAACAGTAAGAAGGCTTCCCTAATCATAACCTACTAGACCATACAGCTTTAGCCATACAAAAAAACACCCTAACCTAGAATGAGTTTTTCTGCCGTTTTTAAAATTCCCGGGTAATCGTGCTCTGGTAAATAATCAGTTAATTGGCTTAACTTATCTGACAGGTCATTCATATTATGAGCCGATACATTTATATGACCCATTTTACGACCTGGCTTAGCCGTTTTACCGTACCAATGACTTGTCACGTCGGGTAATGTAAGCACCTCAGCAGGGATGCTTGCTTGTCCTAGTACATTGATCATAGCTGTAATATGTTTAAGCTCAGTATTACCAAGTGGTAAACCTGCAACGGCACGCATATGATTTTCAAATTGCGAACAATGGCAACCTTGCTGAGTCCAATGACCTGAGTTATGTACACGCGGTGCAATTTCATTAACTAATAGTGTGCCCATTACATCAAAAAACTCAATGGCCAATACACCTACATAGTTAAGTTCGTTTGCAATTTTTGTAAATGCATCGTTTGCTTGAGCTTCAACATTTTGGTTATTTTTACCCGCAACCGACAGTGTTAACACACCATTGGTGTGTTCGTTTTCTGTTAATGGGTAAATTGCAACATTACCGTGCTTATCTCGTGCACCAATAATCGACACTTCTCGGTCAAACGGGATCATTTTTTCAGCAATAATAGTATGCGGCGCATCTAGTGTTCCCGATGCTATAAACTCAGCCATTTCAGACCAAATTTCGTCAATTTGCTCATCAGATTTTAAACGCCACTGCCCTTTACCATCGTACCCTGCTTGGCAGGTTTTTATAACAAGTGGCTTACCCAGGTTTTTAGCGGCCAACTCCAAATGTACTTTTTCTGTAATTAACTGATAAGGCGCGCATTCAACACCGGTTTTGTTAAGTAACGCTTTTTCTAGTGCTCTATCGCCACCCGTTTTAATCGCGGCTTTACCCGGATAAAACTTATTACTGTTGCAGCATAGCGTTAATACATCATCAGGAATGTGCTCAAATTCTGCCGTGATTGCATCAGCGTCGCTAATAGCTTGTTCAAGTGTAGTTGTGTAAATATCACCCGTTAGCGGGTGCTTAATTTGTTTAGTTCCCACATCGTAGGCAACTACATTCAAATTAAGCGGTGCGCCTGCAAGGCTCATCATACGTGCAAGTTGTCCGGCACCTAAAATTAAAATATTCATTGTTACTCTGCAGGGTTTGGGTTGGCTAATATTGTGTCTGTTTGGTTTTTACGAAATGCTTCGATTTTTTCAAAAATGTCGGGGTTATGGCTCCCTAAAATTTGTGCGGCTAATAAGCCTGCGTTTGCAGCGCCTGGTTCACCAATTGCTAAGGTGCCTACTGCTACCCCTTTTGGCATTTGGCAAATTGACAATAGAGAATCAACACCATTTAATGCCTTTGATTTCACAGGAACGCCTAAAACAGGAACAGATGTAAAAGCAGCCGCCATACCCGGTAAATGGGCTGCGCCACCTGCGCCGGCAATAATAACTTTTATGCCACGTTCTGCAGCAGAGCTTGCATAATCAGCAAGTAATTGAGGAGTGCGGTGTGCAGATACAACTTTGGTTTCGTACTTAATACCAAACTGCTCTAGCATCAGTGCAGCGTGTTCCATGGTTGGCCAATCTGACTTAGAACCCATAATAATGCCAACAGTCATAAATACTCCTCAGTAATGAATTTTAAAATAGCGGACTTATGTCCGGTTTTAGGCGGGTATTATACCCAAACACGTTTAATTTGCGAGGTTCGAATGGTATTAAATGAAGATTAAAGGCTAATTTTTTATAAATAATTAACACGCAACAAAAACAAAAAAAAGCCATGTTAAACATGGCTTTTTGTAAAACTAAAATTACAACGTAATTACGCTTCTTTACTTGCTAGGTACTCAGAGTAATTACCTCTAAAGTCGATTATTTTACCGTCTTTAATTTCCCATATACGGGTTGCAACAGAAGAGACAAACTGGCGGTCATGTGATACAAAAAGTAAAGTGCCTTCGTATGCTTCAAGCGCTAAGTTTAGTGCTTCAATCGATTCCATATCCATGTGGTTGGTTGGCTCATCCATTAAAAGTATGTTTGGTTTATGCATCATAATTTTGCCAAACAACATACGGCCTTGCTCACCACCTGATATTACTTTTACCGACTTTTTAATATCGTTCTGTGAGAACAACATACGACCTAAAAAGCTGCGAACAACTTGCTCGTCGTCGCCTTCTTGCTGCCATTGCTCCATCCACTCAAACAAGTTCATGTCTTTTTCGAATTCGTCAGCGTGGTCTTGCGCATAGTAGCCAATGTTAGCGTTTTCAGACCACTTAAATTCACCTGCCTTTGGTGTAAGTTTACCTGCTAACGTGTTAAGTAACGTTGTTTTACCTACGCCGTTTTCACCAATTATGGCAATACGCTCGCCAACTTCAACTAAACCTTCAAGGCCTGAGAATAAAGTATTGTCTTCAAAACCTTGACTAATACTTGTCATTTCTAGCGCGTTACGGAACAGCTGTTTTTCTTGGTCAAAACGAATAAACGGTGTTTGACGAGATGATGCTTTTACTTCGTCTAACTGAATTTTGTCGATACGCTTAGCACGCGATGTGGCTTGCTTAGCTTTTGAAGCATTAGCCGAGAAGCGTGATACAAACTGCTGGAGCTCGGCAATTTGACTTTTCTTCTTTGCATTTTCACTTAATAGGCGTTCACGTGCTTGCGTTGCTGCAAACATGTATTCGTCGTAGTTACCAGGATAAATACGTAGCTCACCGTAATCTATGTCGGCCATGTGTGTACACACAGAGTTTAAGAAGTGACGGTCATGCGAGATGATGATCATAGTACAATCACGCTGATTCAATACATCTTCTAACCACTTGATAGTGTAAATGTCTAAGTTATTGGTAGGCTCATCAAGTAGCATAATATCAGGGTCAGAAAACAGAACCTGTGCAAGTAACACTCGCAGTTTAAAACCCGGTGCAATTTCAGACATAGGACCATAGTGCTGCTCAGTAGCAATACCAACACCTAATAAAAGCTCACCCGCTTTAGACTCGGCTGAGTAACCATCCATTTCAGCAAATTCAGTTTCAAGATCCGCTACTTTCATACCGTCTTCTTCACTCATTTCAGGTAAAGAATAAATACGATCACGTTCTTGTTTAATAGCCCATAACTCTTTGTGACCCATGATCACAGTATCAATTACAGAGTATTCTTCGTAAGCAAACTGATCTTGATTTAGTTTAGCAACACGCTCATTTGGATCAGTGCTTACGTTACCCGAAGATGGCTCTAGTTCACCACTGAGTATTTTCATAAATGTTGATTTACCACAACCATTTGCACCAATTAAACCGTAACGGTTTCCTTCGCCAAATTTTGCTGAGATATTTTCAAATAACGGTTTAGCACCAAATTGCATGGTGATGTTAGCTGTACTAATAATAGCGCTACCCTCCAAGGGAGACAGGATGTATTTAAATTGCGCGCAGTTTAAACCAAAATGGCCTATTTTTCTATCACAAATCAAACTTACCAAGCACCAAAACTTAATGATTAAGAGTACAGATTTCTAATTTTATTTTGGTATTTACCTTATGGTTAATATTAAATTTAATGCTAAATAGCCATGCTCATATAAATTTTTAAAAATTAAGTAAAGTTATGCTATTTAATTGAAAAACATAAGAATTAGAGTTTTTATACTAGAAACATAATTAATAGCTAACTTGAAAAATCATCACAATAATTAAATGTTTTTAAGGTTGTAAATTTTCAAACTACTTGTGTATTTACTATAAAAATACATATTCATAACAACTTAAAAACACAATTAACTCAATGTGAATGTCTACCTATTATGTATAAAATTTCGATGATGTTTTTTCACTTTTGACAAACAGAGGTGTTTGCTAGTGTGCCCTGCACTTATCATTGACCACATCGCACACAAGGAAACACACAATGAAATTGAAACTAACATCAATGCTAGTAGCAATAATGGTTAGCCCTTCAGTATTCTCTGAAGTAAACATATACACGGACGAGCGCAATTCAATGAGTGTGGGTGGTTTTATAGACGTAAGAGTAATAAATACGCAAAACCAAACTGAAGTCGTGAACGGTACATCACGTATAAATTTTAAAATTGATCGAAAACTTAAGCAAGGCTGGAAAGCCTTAGGACTAGTTGAGTGGGGTGTAAACCCTGTAGGTAGTAGTGATATTATTTATAACAATCGCTTTGAATCAATCCAGGATGAATTTTTATATAACCGTTTAGGCTATGCCGGCCTCTAGCATGATAAATACGGGCAAATTACAATTGGTAAGCAATGGGGTGCATGGTACGACGTTGTTTATAGAACAAATAACAGCTTTGTATGGGATGGTAATGCAGCGGGTGTTTATACCTATAACAAGGACGATGGCGCAGTAAACGGTACGGGCCGAGGCGATAAACTTATTCAATATCGCAATAGCTACAATGACTTAAGTTTTACACTGCAAGCACAGCTCAAAAACAGCGAGTTTTATACCTGTGACGTTAGTGACATTACAGAACAAGAATGCGAAACACTTTGGAATGCAAGCGATACAGCTGCCCAACAAGTAGAATTTAACTACACCTTTGGTGCTTCGGTTACTTATCCCCCTACTGACATGTTAACGCTTACAGCCGGTGTAAACCGAGGCGAGTTTGATTTAACTTACGGTGATGGCACCACACAAAATGTTGAAGACCTAATATACGGTGCAGGCATTATGTGGGGTCGAGTAGATCAAAAAGGTCTTTATGTTTCAGCTAATATTAATAAAAACAAAAATCATGACACCGATAATCTTGGTCGCTTAATTAAAGATGCAATAGGTATAGAAACATTTGCATCGTACCGCTTTGACAACGATTTTCGCCCTTTTATTGCCTACAACGTATTTGATGCAGGCGATAATTACGTAATTCAGCCAAACTTTAATACCGATCCGAACGATGTATTTAAACGTCAATTTGCTGTTATTGGTGTTCATTATTTAATTGACGAAGACACAATTACGTATATAGAAGCACGTAAAGATTTTAGTGACTTTGAAAGCAATGATAAAGATCAGCAAGCAAAAATGGAGCAGTCAGAAGATGACGGCATCGCATTTGGATTTAGATATCAATTGTAGAAATCAATTACCCTTTCGCGCTCTATTGACTTAGGGCGCAGTGCCCTAACCTCACTCTTGCTTATTATTTCTCATATACAATCACCTGCTAAGATTAGCTTTTACCATATATTGTATGATGTGTTCTTTATGAATATTTACATAATCTTGTTTAAAGCAAACCTGTATATATATTTTGTAGGCTGTTTACAATGCTTGGTTTAGCAACATATTAAGGCCTTTCATTTAAAAACTTTTGATATCCACCTAAAGCATCTGCAACACTTAGTCTTGGATTATCGTTATGTTCCGCATTCGGATTAATAATAGATTCCCACTTTAAGTGCTCGTTAGGGCTGGCCTTTAATGCTTGCTCTAAATTACTATACGCCTCTAACATAAGCGGATGCTCTTCCTCACCTACCGATAAAAACAAATACGTTGGCTTTTTAAACATTTTATTCGACGCCTTTAAAAACGAGTCAACTTTGTTTACTACCGTCATATCGTCATACCAGGCGGCAGGACTAAATGCAAAATAGCCATTAAAGAGATCCGGTTTAGCATGAAGCGTATAAAGCACAAAACTGCCACCAGCAGAAAACCCACTTAAAATACGGTTATTGTTTAATTTAAATCGATTAGTCAAATAAGGTAATAATTCTAATTCTATAAACTGTAAAAACTTATCTGCTTCTCCGTTGGGTTCTATATTGTTTGTTGCAGGCGCTTGGGTATTAACGTCTTGGCGAGCATAAGGAGGTACCAAATCACGATTTCGAGTAGCCGTAAAAAACAAGTTAGGGATTGATACCAATATAGCTTGTTCGGCCTGTCCTTTGTTTGAGAAAGACGCTAATGTTTCATTCCACGTATCTAGGTTAAAGTTACCATCGGTTTTTATTATTAACGAATAAACTTTATTGGTATCGTAGTTAACGGGTAGCCTAATAAATACCTTACGCGATTCATTTAAAATTTTTGAATCAAGTGTAATGTCTGTATAAGCCGATACATAATGATTGTAGTAGCGGCCGCCTAAAATAAGTAAGCTTAACGTAATGACAGCTAATACGAGGTTAATTAGATAGTTTTTATTAATTTTTAACGACATGTATCTCTCTTTTTACTAATTATTTTTAAGACTACAAAACCAAATATTTTCGTTATTAGTAAACCCTAGTCCCTCAAGCAACTTGCACGAAGCTGTATTAGCTTTGTTAACCTCTGCGTAAAGCATTATTAACTCGTAATGCATAACAAGCTTTGGGATTAAAGTTTTCAGCGTTTCTTTCATGTAGCCTTGTTGCCAAAATTCAGGATCTAATTCAAAACCCAAAAATGCGGTTCTTGCTTCTTTATTAATTTTATACAGACCACAACTACCTATTACTTTATTGAGGGTATTCTGGGTAATCGTAAAGCGTATAACCTCTCCCTCATAATAGCCGCTAATATCATTTTGTATTAATTGTTTGATATCACTTTTGCTAATGGGTGTTGTGTAGTCATTAAACTGGCTAACAAGAGGATTATTTAAAATAGCATGTAAACTAGTTACATCTTTATGAGATATTAAACGCAGCGATATACGAGGCGTATTTATTTTTTCAAACATGATTTAAATACAGGGCAAATAGCACTTTATGAACCTGCATTATTAACTTACCATAGTGCATTAACAAGCATTATATAACGAGCACACAAGTATGAGTGACGAATTTAAAGTAATACAACCTACCACAACAGTGTATTGTCCTAAGCGCGGCGAGGGCTGGACCCTAACCGGCATTACTAATATAAATGAGTTTACCTCAGTCATGTTTGATGGCACACGTTACACGCTTCCCGCTCGCGAAATAGTAGAAGAGCTACTCCCTAACCAGCTAGCTCGAGAACAAAATAAGTAACGCCCCATCAATAAAAAAGGCTGCAGTTATGCAGCCTTTTTTATAATTTACGCCAATTTAAAATGTATCGTCTTCACTGTATACATTTACCTTTAGCTCGCCGTCGTCTTCAAATACAACAAACGAAATAGGCTTACAGCATACTTGGCAGTCTTCTATGTATTGTTCATCAATATCTGCAGCATCTAGTAATACCTCTATAACTTCACCGCAATACGGGCAGCTAATTGATTCCTCAGTTAATTGGTTCATCTAACACCAGGTAAATTACATCATCAATGAATTAACCTTAATCAACACGGTTAAACTTTTCAACTGCGTTTTTAGTGGAATACATAGTATTAAAATATAAATTAGACACTTTTGACCAAAACCAAATTTGTTAGATAAAAATATGAAATACCTTTTGTACTTGATAGGTCTAATTAAACGTATAGTTAAATTAATTATAAAGGTGGATATTTTTATGAAAAAAACACTCTCATTAACGTTAGCGTCTACCCTCGTTTTATTTAGCACACTCTCTTACGCAGAAGAGACAAAAAAAGCAGTGCTTGCAGGGGGTTGCTTTTGGTGTATGGAATCAGACTTTGAGAAACTTGAAGGCGTAACCGACGTAATATCTGGCTTTACGGGGGGTAAAATTAAAAACCCTACATATAATGGTAATCATAAAGGACACTATGAAGCGGTTGAAATTACCTATAAACCTAGCATTGTAAGCTATCAAGACATACTCAATCATTATTGGGTTAATATTGACCCTTTTGATCCGAAAGGCCAATTTTGCGACAAAGGCCCCAGTTATCGCAGTGCTATATTTGTTGCTAATGAAGAAGAACGTAAATTAGCAGAGCAATCCAAACAACGTGTTATTAAAGAGTTTCCTAGTCAAACCGTTGTTACGCCAATTTTAAATACAACGGTGTTCTACCCTATCAAAGGAAAAGAAAGTTACCATCAAGATTACTACAAAAATAACCCTATCCGTTATAACACTTATCGCTGGCGATGCGGACGAGACAGTCGCCTAGAAGATATTTGGGGCGACAGAGTTACGCATTAAAATTAAAGGCTGCATTTAATGCAGCCTTTTTAACGCTTAAAAAGGCATTAAACGATGCTATTATTAATTTTTTATTAATACTGTTTATTTTATTGTCCAGTTTATTAATATTTAACTCTACAATAAACTTAACTCCTAGATTGTTAAACCTGTATTAAATAACTGGAGTTACATCGTATGAAAACCAAACAATTACAATTAGCCCGTGCTCTAGATTTACCAACACGCCAAGAAATGTTAAACCGTGATCACTCGGTACAGCAGTTTTGGGCAAGCAACGACGACCTAATTTCAGACGCGTGGAAAGAATGGGAAGCAAGCGAAGTTGACGCGTCTACCTTTACGCTAGACGATTCGTTACTCGATAAAAATTTACGCGAAGCCATACAACAAGCATGGGAAAATCCATCTAAAGAGCATTTAGTAAAAGCGCTTTTAGAGGAAGTGGCACCTGATGTGTTTCAGTTTCAATTTTTTGATCCTGAGCGCCTAACCGTTTTACGTGGCTACCTTGATCAAGTATGGGACTCTAACATCCCAATGCGCCCACCGTACGGTATTGTATTAAACCGCCGCGGCGTTATGCTCGATAAACGATCAGAAGGCTATTTAGCAGCCCCTAGTTTTCAAACATTTTATAACGAAATGCTAAACACCTATATGCGCCCTATAGCGCGTTTATTATTTCCTGAAATTACAGGTTACGACACGCAAACATTTGGTTTTTCTATTTACTACGACCCAAGTACAGATGCGTCTATTCGCCCACATACTGATGCATCAGCGGTAACGTTAAATATTAATTTAAATTTACCGGGTGAGGAGTTTACCGGTTCTGAGCTTGATTTTTACGACCTAGTTACAGGTAAAGTAACTCAACTTAGTTTTAAGCCAGGTATCGCGATGATCCACAGAGGAAGTGTGGCACATGCTGCTAAACCCATAACGAGTGGCGATAGAACCAACTTTGTACTGTGGTTGTTTGGCGACCGCGGGCGTTTACCAGCTCAAGGCGCACAACGCCCAGTAATAGATGCTACAAAGCGCTGGACTACGCCAGTAACAACACCCGATGGCTACGCACCATTTTAATACCCCTGTATAAAACTGATATCAATCAGTCCATTAAAGCTAATTAATAATTAGTTTAATGGGCTTTTTACTTGTTGCTTTACACGTTAATAACTATCTTTTAAACATTAATAGTTAATTTATTGCAGTAGAAATGACGTTAAACAGCATTTTAATAGCCGCATTGTTATTATCACCCATCGTTAATGCATCAATCACTGAGCAAACGCTCGTAGTAGGTTTTGGTGAAAAACTTCCCCCTTTCGTATTCCCTGATTCAAATAGTGGTCTAACAGTAGATATTATTACAGCGGCTTTAACACCTTTAGGCTACACAATTGAGTCTCGATATTATCCTTACACTCGGCGTGTAAAAGAGTATAAAAAAGGAAATATCGATGTAGTAGCAGATATTAATTTAAATACTGCAAACGGAAACATCCTAAAAGGTTATTTATCATATGCGTCTTATACATACGAAAATCTTGCTTTTGCTTTAAGTAAAAACAACTTTAAATTGAGTGAAATAGCCGATTTGAAAAATTATAGTCTATTGTCATGGCCAAGTGCTGCCATTCACTTAGGAGATGAGTATGCAAATATGGCTAAAGCTAATCCATTGTATAACGAAATACACGACCAATCGCTTCAAGTTAAATTTTTGTACTTAGACAAGGTAGATGTTATACAAATGGATAAACAAAGCTTTGACTACTTTCGCGCAAATATAAAAGATATTGATACAACACAAAAAATTGATAGGTTCCCTTTATTTGGAAAAAGCCCTAATGGATATTTATTTAAGTCTAAAAAAGTACGCAATGACTTTAATTTACAACTGCAAAAACTCAAAGAATCCGGCAAGTACAAGCAAATTTTTGATGGATACTTAAAATAATTAATTTAAAAACAAATAGACTGCCTATATAAGCAGCCTATTTTTTTATATCGTTTTAATGGATACGTTTAAAACTTATAGGATGCAGAAAACTTAACGTTTCTTGGTGTACCAGGTTGTACCCACGCATCGGCAAACGAGTTTGTGTAGTACGTTTCATCAAACAGGTTATTTACCTCAACCGCAATGCCAATTTCGTTTGTCACATCGTAATTTACAAAAACACGCGCTGTTGTGTAACTTGGTAACTCAAAGTCGGTACCAAAAAAACCGTTACGCTTGCCCACATGTAATAAACCACCACCAAACTTAATGGCTTTACCGTAAAGAACAGCAGATTGCACTAACTGTAAACTAAGCTGTTGCTCAGGCACGTTTAATAGTGATGAGCCCGCTTCTACTGTGTAACCAAAGTTAGCATCAAAAAATGAGTTTTCGATTGTTGCATCAACATAGGCATACGACGCCCAAACTTCAAGCGTATCGGTAAGCTCACCCGTTAGGTCTATTTCTATGCCTTTACTTTGCGCTTCGCCAATGGCTGCATAGGTAAACGCTGTTGCATCGTCTACTACTAGCATGTTGTCTTGCTGTACTTTAAACACGGCAACAGTACCAAATAATGCGCCATCGTTTAATGGAAATTTAACTCCCACCTCTGTAGATGTAGATTGGTTTGGCTCAAAACCATCGCCATTAGCATCGGCCCCCGAAAGCGGACGGAAGTTCTCACCGTAAGCACCATAAACAGATACATAATCGCTTGCTTCATAAACCACACCAAACTGCGGGCTCACGCGTGACTGCGTTTGTTTAGTGTTAGTGTTAGCTAGGCGGTTATTTATGCGCTGCTCGTAATCATCAAAACGTGCACCAATACGTATATCTAACTTATCGGTTAGGCTTATTTGGTCTTGAATGAATACCCCTACCGATTCTTGAATTTCTACGCGGTCAGTATTTGATGTGGGCGTTGGTAATGCGTACGCGCCGTAAACGGGGTTAAATACATTAATGTATTGATCGCCACGTACACGCAGTGCAAATTGATCATTTTCAAATTTATCGCCATCTATTCCGATTATTAAACGATTTTCAAAGCCTGCTACGTTAACGTTACCGCTCACTTCAGCTCTCAGTACTTGATAAGTAGAATCGTAATCCCGATAGCGTCTAAAGCGGTTTACTTCGCCATTTATTACACCAGCAAAACCGGTCTCGGTTGCAAAGCCTTCTAAAGAAGTATCGCGGTAGTTTGCACCAAATAAAATGCTCCAGTTATCATCAAAGTCATGAATATACTCTAACTGGTGCCCCAATACATCGGCTTCAATTGGGCCATCGCCCGGCTCACCTAAAAAGCGACTTTCAGGTATAAGGCCAAGCTCGCCATCTATGGCTAATACACCTCTATCAAACGGTACTTCTTGGTCGCTATATTCAAGCTCGTATATTAATTGGCTGTTATTATTAATATTCCACACTATTGATGGGCTAAAGCCTTGTTTAGTGGTTTCGATGGTATCTCTAAAGCTTTCGGCGTCTTCGTAAAAACCAACCAATCTAATTGCTACATCGTCGTTAAGCGCTGTAGTGTAATCAACATCGGCGCGGTAAGTATCAAAACTACCTACAGAGAGCTTAATTTCGCCTGCGGTGTCAAACGTTGGGCTTTTAGTAACTAGGTTTACGGTGCCACCTGGTTCACCACGGCCAAATAAAGCCGCGCGCGGACCTTTTAAAACCTCTACCGACTCAATACCCGACAAATCACGTGAGCCACCAAAGCCACGTCCTGCATTAAAGCCATTGACTAAGTAATTACTTGGCAGGTTTTCGTCACCTACAAAGCCACGTAACGAAAAACTATTCCACAGCCCACCAAAGTTGTTTTGTCGCGCAACAGAGGCTGATAAATCAAGCGCTTGATCAAGGCTTACTGCGCCTGCGTTTTCAAGGGCTTCTAAATCAATTTTAAGCTCTGACTGCGGTGTTTCTAAAGGGCTAAAGTTACCTTGATAAGCCTGGCGAGATGAAACAACGGTTACTTTTTCAATTGCGTCATCCTTTACGCTTTTACTTTGCTGGTTTTGCTCAGCGGCCATAACGTGGCTGCTAAATAAGCTTACTAAGCAAGTACTTAAATAGGTGAGCTTAAGCCCTTTTGTATTGGTTTTCATTGTTAACCTTGTGAGAAATGTAAGTATTTTATAGTTATGTAGTAATTTTAATCGCGCTAAACAGGTACGTTTAGCGCTGTATTTTTAGTTGCCGCTTTGTGTGGTGTTTTCAAAGCGTGGCATGTTTTCAAGGGCTGCTTTAGTTGGGTCGCCTTTGTAAAATAACCACGGGTAATAAAACTCGCGTAATTGTTGATGAAAATCTCTAATTTGCTGCTCATAAGCATAAGCGGCAATTGAATCGGTATTGGCAGTACGGGTTAAGCTGCGCTGCAATAACGACGGTGGCGAAATCCAAGATACAAAACCGGCTAACTCGTATTTTTTAGCGGCTGCGTCGCGATAGGCCTTTGAAAGCTTTGCCGCTTTTAAATCGCCCATTTGCTGAAATGCGTAATACCATTTCCATTCAAATTCGCTGTTCATATCAATATATGGTGCAAGCGCTGGGTACTCTTTAATAAAAGGCTGCATAGTGGCAGATTTTGGTAAATCCCACGCATCGTTTACAGCTTCACGTTGAGTAAGCATAATGTCGCCCCCTTTAGGCGAATGCACTGACTTGTTTATAGCAAGGTCGCCTAAAATAGGAATGATAAAAGCAAACAACACCCACAAACCAATTAAGCTGGAGGCAACACGTGGCGCACTGGTGGCATTTTTACCCCACCACACGCTTAGTGCAGTCCAAAATGCAAGGTAGGCAATACACAACAGCGATACATACGCCACTTCATACGCGCTTGCCCCAGCTATAAATCCGCCTACAAAAAATGGCAGCATTAAACACACTGTTATTGCTACAAACCTTACGGTTATACGAGCGCCCCACAAAGCAAAGTAAGACTTAGCTGTAGTGACTAATAAATCGTGCCTACCGCTGGTACGCTCGCTTGCAAATAAATCATGAAACAGCAAAATAATAACCAGTGGCGCTAGCGCACTAATTACAAACACAAAATCTATTTTACCGGCTTGAGCCACCTCAGCATTTTGTGCATCGCTTTCGTAAATTTGCCCCTCAAGCGCTAATAAATTAATGCGGTGTTTCCACGGGAATATATCGCGCTCGCCTAAAGCAGCAAATGCCAGGTTAGATGGCTGCGAGTACGTTAAATGAAAGCTGTAATAAGCCAACATGCCTGCATCGCTTTGCTTTTTCTGTACTTTGGCGCGGTCGCTTTGATCTGCTGCTTTTAAGCGCTCTATTGTTTGCTGCTGTGCGCTTACTTCGCTTAACCCGCTGTAAATAGCAAACCCCGATAAAACAAGGCTACACAGTAGTAATACCACTACGTATTTTTGGCGCAGTAAAAAGCCCCATTCACGCATAAGTTGTGTAATTAAATAGCTCATAACAAACGTTTTCCTACAAATTTAATACCGCCCACAAGTAATACAATCCACAGTAATAACTGTAAAAACGCAGGTACACTTCTTTGTGCTCGAACATCTGCACTGTCTACATTAAAATTAAAGTCTTGTAGTATTTGCCAGTTCTCTGCGCCTACACGTGCTTTTTTAGTGGCTGCGGCATCAGCATTGCGGTTCATATCATCTTTGTAATCAAGCTCTTCAATATGAATTTTGTTAAGCCCTTGCACAAAATCAAAGCGAAGTTGCTCAGTTTCGCGTAAAAAGCGATGATGCGTTTCAATACTTGTACCCACCACAATCATAGAAAGCGTGCGAATAGCCACCATAGGGGATACCCAACCAAAATAACGCGATACCTGCGTTTGCTTAAGTTCACTTTGCATACGTTGCTCAGCAAATTGGTTTAGTACGTTGGCTTGTTTAGCCTCTGATTCACTGGCTACTAAACCTCTAAAGTTTACCGGCAGCTCACCAATGCTATTTACGTTGTACTTTTTAAGGAGTGATTGTTTAAATTGCTTAAATGCAGGGTCGTTCGTGTTATGGCCATCGCCTAGTTTTCTAAGCTCGGCTTTAACAGCAAAATCGGTTTCTATTTTACCGGCAGATGGCACAGCCGTTGAGGCCGTAGTACTTGCTACGCGCGGCATAACAATACACAGTAAAATCCATACAAACGCAAGCGCCGTAAAACTACCACTGTTTTTACTTAACACACTCGATGCGAGTAAAACCAGTAATACCCACACAGTTAAATATAAAGCGTAACCGACAACAAAACTGGCAACTGCTAATAAGCTTTCACCCGCAGATACCGTAAACAAAGCCGATACAGCCAGTGGCGCAATAACCAAGCCCACTACCGAAAGCAGTGCTAAACCTTTACCGGCAATAAGCGTAATACCCGACATGCCTTGCGCTAATAAGTACGACAGCGTTTGCGATTCACGCTCACGACTAATAGAGCTGTAGCCAATTAATATAAGCAGTAACGGCGCTAGTGTTTGCACTATAAAAGCTGGCGTTAAGCTTCCTAATTTAGTAAGCGCTGTACCTTGGCGTTGATCGGCAAACATTGCACTATTTTGCCTATGCCCTTCTAAAAATATTGAGTTACCTGTGTATGCGTCAATACCTGGGTCGAGGGTGCTCAGTGGTGAAGGCGTTCTAAAGGCATAGTGCCCATAGTGCACCATTCTGTGTGGGTGACGATCGGGCTGCTGAATAAAACTTTGCTCGGCATTTGATTGAAGTTCATGGCGATCATGGCTTAGTTCAAGCATAGTAATTGCGGTCACCACAACCGATGAAAGCGTAAGCAGTAAGCCAATGGCTAAAACGGTCATTGCTAGTTTTGAGCGAAGCCAATAGCGCCATTCATCTTTGGCAACTATAACCACCTTTGAAAAGTTATTTATACTCATTACGCGCCTCTTTGCGCAAAGGCTGCATGCACTTGTTCGGTATCAATGCGGCCGTTTTCTGGCGCGTCAAATTCGCCCACCAGCTCGCCCGCTCTTAGTAACCCTATACGGTTAGCTACTTGGCAGGCTCCGTATACATCATGCGTAACCATTAAAATAGTGGCACCCGTTAATGCAAGCTCACGCACCAAATGGTTAAACTCATCTATGGCAACAGGGTCAAGGCCCGATGTAGGTTCATCAAGGAAAAATATCGGGGCTTCACGTAAAATAGCCAAAGCAATTGCGGTTTTTTGCCTCATGCCTTTAGAATACGTTTGCATAGGACGCTCCCATGCAGCTTGTTGCAGCGCTACACGGTTAAACGCGGCATTAATTTGCTCATCTGTTTTATTAATATCAGCAAGTGATAAAAAGTATTTTACGTTTTCGCGTGCTGTTAAATGCGGGTATAACGTTGCAGACTCAGGTAAGTACGCCGTTTTAGTACGAACAGAGTCAAGTGCTTTGCTCACCTCTTTACCCGCTACTTTTACCGACCCTTGCGTTGGTTTATTAAAACCTAGTAACGTTTTTAACGTGGTTGATTTACCCGCACCGTTACCGCCAAGTAGTGCATAAATTTCGCCTGAGCCCACAGTAAAATTTAAGTTTTTTAAAATGGCGTTATTTTTAATACTAAAACTTAGCGAGTCCACTTCAATAATGGCTTCACCTTTATTTTTATGAGTACTATTTAATAAAGAATTGCTATTATTTTCAGTTGGTTGAGGTTTTATCTGTGATGTTTTATTAATTGCAGTAGGTGTTGTCACATTCACACTCTATTTAAGAAATATTCAATGCGAAGAATGTTATACTATAACAACCATTAATTGCAACAATATAACATTGTATTTTTAATCAATATTTCATGCAGCTGAGCGTGTAAAATAATATGGCACTGAAAGGGTGATCACAGTCCGTCAACCCTAGCATTCTGGCGAGTTGGTAATTTAAGATATTGTGCTATCTTTTTATTATGTTTAATTAAATAAATACCGGATAACATGCGGATCATAGGCTTCATTATCATCGTATTAATGGCAATATCTGCAACTGATAGAAGCTATGCAAATGACATTGATGTTCAATTTAGCGGATTTGCATCTTTTGCCCTTAGTTACACTGACGACTCAGATATTGGCTTTGCATCTAATTATTCAAATGTAAACAAGTCTGGTTTTTCAGCTACGCGTGATTCAATTTTAGGTGGCCAGGCAAATATATATTTGTCAAATAACTGGGATTCTGTAGTTCAAATAGTGATACAAGATCATGCCTTCAAAAGCTTTGATAATTTTTTAGAACTTGCATTTGTACGTTACCGGCCATCACGTAACTGGGCCATCCGCGCAGGTAGGTTAAACAGCGACCTTTACTTACTCTCTGAGTACCCTTACGTTGGATACGCTTACTTGTGGGTGCGCCCGCCTCATTCGTATTACTCGTTTGCAAACATTGCAGGTAATTTTGATGGAATAGACGTTGAATACAGTAAAGCCATTAACGATGGCTTCTTACGCTTAAAACTCGCTTATGGTGGCTCTACAGCAAAAATAAAGGCCTATAATGACGATTTTTTTATTGATTTTGATAACTTAACAACCCTTAGTGCAACATACTCTTTAGATGCATGGACAATGCGTTTTTCATTATCAAGGTCCGGTTTTGGCGATTACAAACTAACAGCATTGGATGAGTTTATATCTTCACTAGACTCTGTGCCGCAAAGTATATGGCCACAAGCGCAAACAATATCGAACAAATTTAATACCGAGGGAAATAGTATAAGGTACGCTGCATTTGGGCTTACTTACGATTATGATAATTGGCTTATTCAATCTGAAATGGGTATTTCAGAGTCCGATTGGATAATTGCACCATCAGTACTCAACAGTTACATTAGCGCAGGTTACCGAGTAAACAATGCAATATTTTACACTAGCTTTTCTGCAGCAAAAAACCGCCAAAATGTAATTAAAGTAATTGACCCTGTTTTTTCACCCGGTACACCCGAACAAATATCAAGACCAATACAACAACTTGCTCTAGCTGCTCAAGCTTCAATTAAGATTCCCTATGTACATCAGCATTCGATAAACATAGGTGTAAAATGGCAACTATCAGAGCGATTAGCTCTAAAAGCTCAACTAGATCGCTTTGATATAAAACCAGTTGGTGCGGGATTATGGAGCTTAAGTAATCCTGCAGATGTCGATAAAGGTCACAAAGTACATGTACTCAGCTTAAATGCTAGCATGGTTTTTTAGTTATGATAATCGCTCGTAACCTTTGCTTTAATTTAATACTTTCCATGTTTCTGCTAGTTGTTAGCATGTATGCTGAATCTGCTGAATCTACTGAATCTACTGAATCTACTGAATTTGTTGTAGTGGTAAACAAAAATAATACTATTAATGCCTTATCGAAACGAGAAGTAATAGATATTTATATGGGCCGATATTCAACTTTCCCTGATGGTGAAATATCAAAGCCACTCGATCTGCCCGCGAAATCAGCATTCAAAAACGATTTTTACTTAAAATTGGTTAATAAAGATGAGCAGCAAATAAATGCGTATTGGGCCAGGTTATTATTTTCGGGCAGAGGAAAGCCCCCCACACCATCAGCCTCTTTGGAAGATGCATTAAAAACAATTGCATCATCGCAATATGCAATTGGCTATATCCCCTTGTCGCACGTTACAGATACAGTAAAAGTGGTATACACGTTTGATTAAAATTATTAGCCAAAAACTCTACTTACGAGTCGCTTTATCTATTGCCTTAGTTGCTATTGTTGTATCAATAGTGTCGTCAATGCTGTCGTATTACTCAGACCTTAAAGAAAAGAAAAACACCAACTATCTACTTGTCCAGCAGTTAGCCCATACCGTTGAAAAAGCAGCGACTATAGCTGCTTATCTAAACGATCAGGAATTAAGCCAAGAAATAATTAATGGCTTGCTAAGTAACGATATTGTGCAAGGCGCAAGCATAGAGGGTAAATCAAACACAAAAGGAGAAATGGAATTATTTGTTGCAAATGGAACTATTAATAAACAAAAAGAAGCAGTATTAGTTAAGCTTGTTCACCCTTTTCTAGATGACACTTTTATAGGCGTTTTATCAATATACCCCGACGATAAATTTATACAGCAACAAGCACAAGCCGCACTAAAAAAAGAATTCATATTAATGCTAATACAATCTATCGTCATTGCTTTTTTTGTGTCGCTTGTTGTACAAAGGTGGCTTACGAAACCTATCCAAAACCTCACTGATAGCTTTGCTAAAATTAATCCATCTAAACCTGAAACCCTTAAAATGTTAAGCTTTAAACAGGGTAAACGAGATGAAATAAGTCGATTAACACAAAATATAAATGCTTTAATGCACGAGCTGCATTTAACTATTAGCAATGAACAAACCCTACGAAAAAAAACACAAGAACTGGAAGCAAAATTTAGACTTATATTTGAACAAGCCAGTGCTGGCATTTGTTTACTGGATGATAAAAATACTATCACTACCTTTAACCCTGCGTTTAAACATTACTTTACCCTACCCGGTGAAGAAAAGTTATCAACCTTGCACTTCCCTGAATTATTAAATAACGTTGAAAAATTACAAAGTCTACTGTTAGATATTCGCAGTGATATAAATCCACCTCAAACAACATTAGATGTTGAGTGTAAAATAGGCTACAAAACGGTTTGGTTTCATTGCTTATTTGTAAGGTTAACAGACCAAAGACAAAACAACCGAAGTCCCCAGCAAGAACAATTAGTAGAAGTGATTTTACATGACGTGACCGAACGAGCAGAACGTGAATTTCAAACCCGCTTTGAAGCCGATCACGATCCGCTAACCGGCCTATTAAACCGCCGCGCCGGTGAAAAACGCCTTCAAAAAGCGCTACGCGAATGTATAAAAAATAATAAGCACTTGGTACTTATGATGATCGATTTAGACAAGTTTAAACCCATTAACGACACCTATGGCCACGAAGCTGGTGACAAAGTGCTCATAGAAACAGCGCACCGATTTAAAACCCTATTTCACGAAAAAAACGACATGTGTATTCGTCTAGGCGGTGACGAATTTATTATTGCAAGACAGGTAAACACCTACAACAAAGCAGCAACCCTTGAGCAAGCAACCACCTTACTAAATGAGCTACAACAACAAGTTAGTATTTCAAACACTAAAACATGCGCAGTGGGTGCAAGCATAGGTATTGCAATAGCCCCTACTGATGGCACTGAACTTCATGAATTAATGCACAACGGTGATAAAACCCTTTATCACGTAAAAGAAACAGGCCGCGGAAATGTTGCCTTTTATGACGAGTTAAAAAAATAAGATCCTCTTAAGTATATTGAACAATTAAGTTTTCAATAGCTAAAATGCAAACCTATTTTCCTATCAAGATATACAATGGCAAACTTCAATACTCATCTAAATACTGCTGTTATCATCACCGGCTTAAGCTCAGCCACATTATTATCTGCAGATCACATTGATTTAAACGGCGCACTTTGGTTGTGGTTTTTAGGCTCCATTGGCGGCTTATTACCAGACATAGACTCTGATAACTCCACATCACTCTATACTATTTTTAACTTATTTGCGCTAAGTACTGTATTAATAGTAATGCATTACATTACCACAGAGCTAACTATTCAAATTAGTTTTGTCGAGTTAATTGTAGTGCCTTTGTTAGTGTATGGATTTATGAAATATATTGTCAGGCCCATTTTTGAATGGATCACAGTACATAGAGGCAGTTGCCACTCTTTATTATTTATACTGCTTTGCGCGTTGTTAACAACTCAAGTAACATGGCAATTGAATGACCAATCAACCCTTTATTCGGCAACTTTTGCCTGGTTAACAGGTGGGTTTATTTTACTCGGCGGCTTCATTCATTTATTGCTTGATGAAATTTACAGCGTAGATTTAAGTAATGTGGAAATAAAACGGTCATTTGGATCGGCTCTAAAAGTGGCTGAATTTGATAATAAATTAATTACATTGGCTTCGATTATAGCTATTACATGTTTAATCTATGTTGCCCCTCCTACAGCGCAAACTATATCGGCCTTGAGTGACTGGTCTCATTTTAGGCTTTTATCTAGTTAGTTTAGTATTAGGGCAGTTTGCAATGTTACTAACTTTAACTAGTTATAACATTGCTAAATTAGTTGCCACTATTTAATACAAAATATTTTTATAATTTTAAACGAAATTATTAAATAGTTTCACCTGTCTTATACCTGCAAGTTCGAAAGCTTTTGCATCATTTAAAGCGTCAAATATAAATTATAAGAGGTCCTTAATGGAATTTACGAATAAACGCACCACCCTAATTGCAGCATCTTTATTGTTGGCGTTAGCGATAACACAGGCTATTTTTACAGCGCTTTATAGTGGCGGAATTAGCTTTTCAAGGCAGTATGCATGGGGTCTAGAAGCGGTGCTGTTCACAGTACTTGTTGCATTTTCAGGTGCAGCTATGCTGCAAGCAAAAAAATCTCAACTAGGCTGGTCGGCAATCACATTTAGCGCTGTTCTTAACATAATACAAGTAAGTATTGGCCTAACTTTATTTTCAACATTTGGAAAAGTAGCGGGCGCAGTAGAAGGCGCACAACCATTAATTGGTGGTGTAGTGTCTTTATCATTCATGATTTACTACGCAGCTAAATTATTATTAGGCTTAGCAGCCCTTGTATTTGGCCTATCTTTTATTGCTAAAGGTGGCAAAGCCATTGGTAGCCTTACAGCCCTTGCAGGCGGTGTTGCAATGCTTGCCAATGCTATATTAATTATTTTTGGCCGTGATGGATTTCTACCATCAGGCGTTGCTGGTGCTTCAGGCATGGTTGCAACATTACTTTTATCAATATGCTTAATAAGCCTTTACCGCAAAGCAGACTAAGGCCTAATACCTTACAAGCAAGGTATATAATTTATAGGTTATAAACATCGGCTAATATTTTATATGGGCCGATGTTTTACATTTAACCCATTCGCCCAACGTATTCCAAATTGTTTATCTCTAAACCTATTTATCCAATTGACTAAAAAAATATAACTGCCTTCATGTTTATTTAAATCGCCTGTAAAAGAGACCCTGAATCTATTAAATAAAATATAAACGTAAACAAAGCTATATTTCTGTAGGCTTTAAATTGGTAGCACTATTTATTATTTATAACATTGCTTTTTTACCCACCTCATTAGTATGCTAAAGTGCCAATACAAGCTAAATTTAATTATTTAGCATCCCCTACTTCGCTAATAGATTAATAATAAAGAGAAAAAATGACAAAATCTAACACCGGTGTTGTTGTATTAAGTGCCGTAAGAACAGCAATTGGCAGCTTTGGCGGAACCCTTAAAAACTTTACCCCTGCAGAGCTTGGTACGCTTTGCGCTAAAGAAGCCATTAAAAGAGCACATATTCCCTTAAACCAAATAGGTTCATCCGTGATTGGTAAGGTAATACACAATGGCCCAAAAGATGCCTACCTATCTCGTGTTATCGGCTTAAATGCCGGGCTACCTATCAGCAGCCATGCAGTTACACTTAATCGCTTATGTGGGTCAGGCCTAGAGGCAATAATACAAGCAGCACAACAAATTCAATTAGGTGATGTGGATGCAGCCCTTGCTGGTGGTTCAGAAAGTATGAGCACATCAGCTTATACACTTCAAAGTAACCGCTGGGGACAAAAAATGGGCAACAGCGTAATGTTGGACGAGCTTACAACAACATTACAAGATCCGTGGGATAACAATCCTATGGGGATCACCGCAGAAAATGTCGCAGAAAAATATAAAATCAGCCGCGAAGAACAAGATAATTACGCAGCGCAAAGTCACAATAAAGCAGCTAAAGCAATTGAAAAAGGTCTTTTTAAGTCTCAAATAGTGCCAATCGAAATTAAATCGCGTAAAGGGAGCCAAATATTTGATACAGATGAACATGTTCGTGCAGACACATCAACTGAAAAACTTGCCACACTTAAGCCCTACTTTAAACAAAATGGCACAGTAACAGCTGCTACATCTTCAGGTATAAACGATGGCGCAGCTATGCTTGTACTTATGTCTGAACAAAAAGCCCACGAACAAGGGCTTCAACCTATTGGACGACTTATTGGCTATTCTCGTGCTGGTGTTGAACCCTCATTAATGGGAACAGGACCTATTCCCGCTGTACAGCAAGTATTTGAAAAAACGGGCTTAACAATCGACGACATTGATATAATTGAGTCTAATGAGGCCTTTGCAGCGCAAGCCTTATGCGTAGCGAACGAGTTAAACTTTCCTTCGCATAAATTAAATCCGAATGGCGGCGCCATTGCCTTAGGCCACCCGGTTGGCGCAACAGGCGCTATTTTATCAACAAAATGCTTATACGAACTAAAACGCATTAACGGTAAATATGGGCTAGTTACTATGTGTATTGGCGGCGGACAAGGCATAGCAGCCATTTTTGAAGCGATTTAATTTTAGGCCTCGTTAGTTCAATAAAAAGCTGTATTCACATAGAGCAAAAGACACTTTGCTTTGAGAGGAATTAAAAACGTGTAAGGCTATATGTTTCGCGAACTTCCTCTTGAGTCTTTATTTGCGAAAATTAATTATTTAAAAACTCTTTAAACAGAAAAATAAGAGCTACCTCATCTTATAGTTTAACTATTATCGTTGGCAAAACTCGGTTTATAAACCGTGTTTACAAGTTAACTTTCTTACCCCCAAAAAAGCACCACCAAATGATATTAAAAATAAAACCGGTAAAAACAGTAATGTATTGTTGTTACCAATGTTTATAGCTGGGCTGCCAATAACTGCCAGCGTATTAATTAGTAGCAATATTAAACTTGATTGAAGGTAGCCTTTGTACCCTATAGCCCCTGCAAACAACAACATAAAAAATGAACCTAAAATCGCAGGCGTAAATGGTGCAACGGCGAGTAACATGCAAACGAATGAAAATATAACAGCACATCCAATTATTATTTTAAACATAATAACCTCAATGATAAGTGGCGTTTAATCCAAGTAATTAAAAGAGGATTAAACCAAATTAACTTTGCCGGGTCTGCTTAACATCCGCAATTTCTAATGTTAACGAACTCATGTTGTAAAAAAGCGTATTTTGGCTTCTTTTATTGTGGTTAAAAATATAGAAAATGCACAAATTCCACCAGCCATAAACACAATTTGAAAGCTAGATAACGAAGAAAGGCTATATTGAGGCGAATACACATACTCCCCTAATAATTGTGCAAAAGTCGCTACACCTAAAATTATTAATAATGGGCACACAACTAGCGTAAACCAAAACCAAATACGTTTAATGTCTTTCATAAAAATTTCCTTTGTATTCCTTTAAATTTAACTTAAAAATAAATTAGCTTGTAGGCTGTCTGTATTTTAAAAGGCTACTCGTTTTTGAGCACGAACAAAGTCTCTAACTTATTAATATACAATAAGCAGTAATAACAATAGCTTTAAAAAAATCTTAATATGTGTTCCTTACTAAGCTTTTATTAGGTCCCTAAACATTTACATGTACTCTGTTTTTAACAACCCAAAGCATTTAAGATCGTGAAATTGTTTTTTCCAATAGCCACTTTGGCGCCTTATACCCTCTTCTTTAAAACCTACTTTTAATAATACCGCCTCAGACGCGGCATTACCTAAAACAGTATCGGCTTGTATTCGGTGTATGCTACACGGTAATTTACCTTCAAAAGCTGTTTTTACAATACAATTTACTGCGTCTGTTACATACCCTTTCCCCCAATAATCGGGGTGTAAATCATAACCAATAACAGCACTTTGCATTTTGGCATTCCATGAGTTAAACCCACAAGTACCAATCAGTTTATTAGATTTTTTTAACCGAATAGCCCAGCGTATTCCTAAATTTTCATTAAAACGATCATTAAATAACGTGATTAAATTGCTCGCTTGGGTTAATTCAGTCATTGCTTCTAAATCGTAATATTTTATAACAGACTGGTTTGAAAAAAGCTCAAACAGGGCCATAGAATCTGCTGCTGTGACTTGGTCAAGCACAATGCGTGAGGTGTTTAATATTGGAAAATCCATTTCATTCCTATTCAATGCTTATAATTGTGCGTTTGTTAATACAAACCTAAATTTGAATTCGTAATATGCCAAAATACACACAAACACAGCTTCTAATATAATAAACATAACGCCAATTAAACTTGCTGTTTGTACATAATATAAAGCAATAAAAATGCATATACATACCCATACCGCGTTAGCTATTGCCAATACAGTGATTGTGTAAACAGGCTTAGTGACTAAAAAAGCAAGGGTTAAAGCGTAAATCCCATAGATAACATTGGCACTGGCAAGTAAAATTACAATATTTACAGGTAGATTATATAAAACCGAAACCCACTCTAATAAAGCAAATAACAATACACCCACGCTAAAACCAGCCGCGCCATCTACATGTAATATGTTTATAGCTACACCCTCTATTTAGTAGTTAACGACGAGTAATCAAACATAAGCTAAAGCACATACTATTATATCTAGCAGTAAACTTTATATAATCACTAAGCCTTTAACTTATACAGTAAGTTTAAGTTTCACATTCATTAAAAAAACAACCTCAATGCAAAACCAAATGCGCATAGCAATACACCTGAGAACATAATCCATTGCTGTACTTTGGGAATACCTATAGTTGGTGTTTCTTTTGATTTAAAAATATCAGCAAAAGGTAAGAAAAATATTTTCGGCATTAACGCTAAACTAAGCAGCATTAAAAATGCCCCAATACTCATTAATAAATCTTGTGCTTTAAATTCGATAATCCAAAAATCGTAAATACCGCTAATTAATAATAAAAAAGCAAAACTAACACACAACGTGAACGCTACTTTTTCTCTCGTAGATGAATTACTCATAAAAATCCTTTTTACATAAAACTATAATCAATAAACTAAATGACTTACGGTAATAAAACCAACTTTAATTTGTAACTATTTATTAGTTAATATTAATATTTGGCTTAAAGCAAATGACTCATTTGCTCTTTTTTGGCTGGCTTACATTTATTGTAAACAGAATGACGTGATTTGCTTTCCTGTATTTGTTTTGAAGAGTGCGTGTCTAAAAGAATATAAAAAGTCGTACTCGTTCTAATTAAGTAAATTTTGAAAATCATTAGCACAATTATAGTTTTTACTATGCTTAGCGAGTTCCAGCATTTCCTCGTTAAAAATACGTGAATAAGCTATGGCGTGTTTTTCCAGCTCAATTTGTGCAGAACAATTACTGCTGTCTGCACCAACCCACAAAACATCCCATCTAGTTTTCAATATAATACATGCTGTCATTTGAATATGCTCAAACCCAGGGCGAGCAGGAACTAAACCATTAGCGATGGCGATAAAAGACACTCCTTTAGTCTCAAAACTTTGTTTTGCATCAATCTCTGCACTTTCAGTAATAAAGTCATTACGTAGGTGTTCAAAAGAGCAATCATCTGCAAAAAAAGAAGGGGGAAAAAGAAAAATAAAAAGTATAACTATCTTCATGGGACCCCTTAATAATTACCGCACTAAAACGGGTGAGGAACATTGTCCTGCTCTAATGATTGTTATATGCCAATTACTCAAATGCTAAAGAATTAATATCTGACTCTGCTTCTAGCTTTGATTTGAAAAACAATACGCATTCATCACTGCGAGATATTTTCTCTTTACCGAGTAACTTTTCTATAAATGAACGTTGCTTATCAATTTGAAAAATCCACTCTAATTCAGAATTTGGATCATCTCCGTCTTTATAGAAAGTTGAAGCACCAAGTATGTACTCACGATCATTCCATATAATGTTGCTATACCACCCCCAATCTTCCGCATCAGGTTCTGTTATTTCGTGAGATGAATTAAGTTCTAACTTTAGCCATTTCAATAATGATTCCCCATAAATCGGATTTATGGGATTCTTATTTTCATTTGAAACATTAAACTTTGAAGTTTTAAAACTTATGGCAATATGCACGATTCCCTCCTAAGTATATAACTTTTAAATAAGGGCCACAGGCGTGTGGACATAATGGCGAAGTCTAGCGGCATGTAGCGTCCTAGCAAACGAAGTCACTGGCTTATTTTTTTCTTATGTTCACCCACCAATACATCCTTATAAGTAGTAACTCAATAAGCCATCTGAGCTTTCTATATTTAGGATATCCATAATTATCTCTAAATGGTCCCCAAAGTGTTCTTTAGCCTCAGTGTCTTGCATTTCTATTATTTCTAATTCTGGCAAAAACGTTTCCATAACCCAAAGTTTTGATGGATTTTGCAAAAGGCCATTAATGAGAGTGCCTAAAATAGAGTCTAACATTTTAGTTAATAGCTGTTTTTCGTTTGGAACACGGCCAGGCAGTTCAGCAAACAACTCGCTATTCTTAAAACTTTTTAACTCGGATAATGTGCACTGAGTTATGACCAAGGTCTGATTTTGAACTTCTAATAAAGGACTGTATTCCATATTATCCTCCTGGCACATAACAATTTATTGAACACCACTTCAGGGATTTATAACATCTCATAACGGTGTAAATTACATTGCTTAATACTTCCACTAAATAACTTTAATGTAAACAGCTAATTACCTAGGCTATAACCCGCCCTTTTTTAAATGCGCTAAAACGACTTTTAATAATGTTATTAGACAAAACACCAACACTGTATAAATACACAGCATCATTTAATATGCTATTTCTTGCTTATAAAACACTTAACTCACTGGCTGTTAATTTAGCTAGGTGGTTTTAATTTTTGCTGCTGTTGATTATGATGATGCAAAATCTGCTTTTATAAATTTATTTAAATTTTTCATTCATTTCATTAAGGATCACCGCATGTCTCAGTATGACGAATCTCCAGAGCAAATTGCACAGGCCACTGAAGGCTATGTAATGCAGCAAACTATGTTACGTATAAAAGATCCAAAACCGTCGCTGGCATTTTATCAAAATGTATTAGGTATGAAGCTATTAGGTAAGTATGACTTTCCTGAAATGAAGTTTACGCTGTACTTTTTAGGCTACGAGCCAACACAGCCAGAAGGTGATGATAAGACAAAAGCGAAATGGGTATTTGGTCGCCCTGCTCTTATAGAACTCACTCACAACTGGGGCACAGAAAACGACGATAGTTTTACAGGCTACCACAGCGGTAACGACGAACCAAAAGGGTTTGGCCATATTGGTATTAGTGTACCCGATGTTTACGCAGCCAGTGAGCGCTTTGCAAAATACGATGTAGAGTTTGTAAAAAAACCAGACGATGGTTCAATGAAAGGCTTAGCTTTTATAAAAGACCCTGATGGCTACTGGATAGAAATACTCTCACCAGATGGCATAACCGATATTATTTTTGGTAAATAATCTCAACGCTTAATAAAACGGTTACCACATACTAAAAAGCCAGCTGTTACGCTGGCTTTTGTATTTTATTGTAAAATTACTTACTCAGTGCACTTATTCGTGTTTCAAGCGGCGGGTGAGATGAAAACAGCTCAGCCATGCTTTTACCACCCGCAATACCAAATGCCACCATTGAACCTTGCAATTGTGAAGGATGGTTTTGCTTTAACCTTTCTAGAGCAGAACGCATTTTATCTGTACCAACTAATTTAGCGGCACCGCTGTCGGCTGCAAATTCACGCTGTCTGCTGTAATGCGCTACAACTATACTTGCCAACACACCAAACAGGACTTGGAATAACATATCGAACAAAATGTAGGTCCAGCTTATTCCGCCCTCTTCTTCATCGCCATTAAGAAAATTATCTACAATATTTGCCAACACTTTTGCAGCAAATATAACAAAGGTATTTACCACACCTTGAATAAGCGTAAGCGTTACCATATCGCCACTAGCAATGTGTGACACCTCATGAGCAAGCACTGCTTCGGCTTGATCTTGGGTCATACTTTGCATTAAGCCTGTACTTACAGCAACTAGTGAATTGTTTTTACTTGGGCCTGTTGCAAAGGCGTTCATTTCAGGGCTGTCGTAAATTGCCACTTCAGGCATTGCAATGCCAGCTTTTTTAGCTTGTACTGCCACAGTGTTTACAAGCCATTGTTCGGTTTGGTTACTTGGTTGAGTAATAACCTGCGCACCCGTTGATTTTTTAGCAATCCATTTAGACATATAGAGTGAAATAAACGACCCACCAAAACCAAATACGGCCGCAATAAGTAATATACCACCTAGGCTACGATGGCTTAAGCCTAGCGCGCTCATTATAATTGAAAGCACCACACCTAATACCAACATAACCGCAAGGTTAGTTAATAAAAACAAAAATACACGTTTCATTCGCGTTCTCCAAAAATAACATTCATTGCTGAGCGATTTACTAAAATTTGATCGGCTGTAAGCAACACTACCGCAATGACACACTATGTCAATGCGGTAGTGTTATTCTGTGACAAACTATGTCACAGCGCAAGTACTATTTATGGATTTATTGATAAATTTTCAAGAAGTGTTTTATAAATTTGTAATTTTGGTGTTTGTTCGCTATACGGGCTAATAGCAAGAATGGGAAACGGTAAGCGTGCCTTTAAACTATCAAGGTTTGCTTGGTATTCATCCATGTGTTCATCAACTTGGTTGGCTATCCAACCTATACAGTTAATACCTAAGCTTTGTATGTGTGCTGCGGTTAAAAGTGCATGATTTAAGCAGCCCAACTTCATACCAACCACTAATATAACCGGTAGTTTCTCAGCTTTTACCCAATCGTATAAATACTCGGTATTATTAATAGGCAAAGCCCAACCACCAGCACCTTCTGTAAGCAGGTAGTCAGCGCCTTGCTGTTTTACCGTTTTATAGGCTGCAGTAAGTTCACTTACATTAATAGTTACACCCGCCTGCTCTGCGGCTATGTTGGGGGCTATGGGTGGTGCAAAAGTAAAGGGGTTTACCACGTCATACTTTGCGCTAACTGTTGCACTTTCCATTAGCATAAGTGCATCAGCATTAACAAGTTGGTCAAACGCCATTTCAGACCCAGCAGCTAGTGGTTTATACCCTATTGCCTTTTTTTTATGTTGGGCAAGCAGTTTTAACAATAAACTGGTTACATGTGTTTTTCCCGCATCGGTGTCGGTACCAGTAATAAAAAATTCTTTCATAGCTTTGCCTTGTAACAAACGATGTTTACGCTTTAGTTAATGATAACAATACTACATGATAAGAAACACAGGCTTTTTGGTTTATTAATGGATACGCTGCACACGCCGTTTTAAGCGCCGATTTTGTTAATAAACCTGGGCGTGTTTTTCCTGTATTATGAGTGGTTGCGCCAATTGCTTTTATTGAGCGAATTGCTTGCAGCGGTGTCGAATATTTATCTGTATACATTGTGCTTATAGTGTTTGTAACATTAAAACCAGAACTTTGGACCGATTGGTTTATATAATCAACCGAATTAAATGTATTAATATGGCTGTGGCTATCTACCGCAGCAAACGCTGTTTTTATTTCGTTAAGTGAGCCTTCAACTACAGTGCTAATAAAAGCTTGCCCGCCCGGTTTTAATACCTCATAAAGTGACTTTAAAAGCACGTTAAAGTTAGCTGACCATTGCACCGCAAAGTTACTAAAAATAATATCTACACTGTTTGATTGTAATGGTAAATTGTCCATATCTGCGCATACTTTGTAATCGCCTTTATTACAACTATTGAGCATATTAAAACTTAAATCCATGGAAAGCACATTACCATAAAGGCTTTTAAGCTGATGGGTGTTTACAAGTGGGCCTGCACCTAAATCAACACACACCTTATTTTTATTACATGCTAAAGGCGTTATTAATTTGAACAAATCATCCGCTGCTTTTTTTTGAACATGTGCATGCGTATTGTAATCACCCGCCGCTTTTGAAAATTTAACCTGCGCTCCTTTTTTAAGGGCTGGGTTAAACCTTTTTAAATGGCACAGTGTTGCGGGCTTTGTAACCGGCTTACTATCAAGTGCATGGGCTATCATAATAGTGCCTCTGCTAAATGTTTAACTAGATAAGTAATATCATCAAGGGTGTGCGCTGCCGTTAACGTCACTCTTAAGCGTGCAGTATTGTACGCAACCGTAGGTGGCCGAATAGCGGTTAGCCAAATTCCTTGTTGCTTGAGTTTATTAGCCGCTTTTAATGTTTGCTCTGCACACCCTAATACAATAGGTTGAATAGCCGTATCGGACTCCATTACCGCTATGTTGTGCTGTTGTGCAAGGTGTTTAAAAGTAGCAATGTTTTTATTTAACATTACTCGTTGCGTGTTAGCTTTTTTAATGTGCTTTAAGCGAACTAATGTATTATCTGCCAATAATGGCGACATAGCCGTTGAGTATGTGTAATCGCGGTTATATTGCAGCATGTAGTCTATAAATGCGCGTGAACCCAATACACACGCGCCACTACTAGCAACTGCTTTACCAAATGTGATGACGAGTATGTCGGGTAAAATATTCCCAATAAGTGTTTCGCAACTACCCAGTCCTGTATTACCTAACGCGCCAAAGCCATGTGCGTCGTCTATCATCAGCCATGCATTGTGTTGTTTTGCAAGGCGCAGTAGGTCTTTGATAGGGGCCGTATCACCATCCATCGAAAAAACACCTTCGCTAATAATTAACTTATTTTGTGCTTTTGACTTTTCGAGCCGAGATCGTAAGTGATTTAAATCGTTGTGGTTAAACCGTATTAAAGCCGCATTTGAATGAAGTGCCCCATCTATTAAGCTAGCGTGGTTTAACTTATCTTGAAAAATAGCGCTGTTTTGCGCTGCTGCTTTATCCTGAAACAACGCTTTAATTACACTGCTATTAGCACTAAACCCAGAATTAAAAAGCAACCCAGCTTGATAACCTAACTGAGTGCATAAGTACTGCTCTAACGCTTGTTGCTGTAATTGATACCCTGTTACTAATGCAGAGCTATGGCTACCTAACGTATTAATATTTTCGTTCTCAATAGTTAAATCACCAAAGCCCAAGTAATCATTACTGGCAAAATTTAGGTAGGTTTTATCATTTACCATAATGGTTCGTGCTGTGGCGCTTTGTACCACGTGGCGTTTGCGTAAAAGCAATTGCTCTGCCCGTTCATTAAGGTGTGTGCTAATAAATTCAAATGGCATGAGTAACGCTTAATTAGGCTTCGTAAAATAATTCAGACGTTGCTTTATCTGCAACTTGTGATGAAAGCGACGCTGCTACAGCTTCATCTGAATAATCTTCACGCGTTTCTGGGTTCATTCCTAGCTTTTTAATTAGGTTCATATCGGCATCCGCTTCTGGATTTTCGGTGGTAAGCAGCTTGTCGCCATAAAATATAGAGTTAGCACCTGCAAAAAAACACATTGATTGCATTTGCTCGTTCATGGCGTTACGCCCTGCCGACAAACGTACATAGCTGTGTGGCATCATTATTCGTGCAGTAGCAATAGTGCGTATAAACTCAAAATGGTCTAAATCGTCAACGTTTTCAAGTGGGGTACCTTTTACTTTAACTAGCATATTAATAGGTACACTTTCTGGCTGTTGTGGCAAGTTAGCCAATTGCATAAGTAACCCATAACGGTCGGCTGCTTGCTCGCCCATACCGACTATACCGCCTGAACAGACTTTCATACCGGCATCGCGTACATGATCTATGGTGTTTAATCGATCTTCAAAGGTACGGGTTGATATAATTTGCTCGTAGTATTCAGGTGATGTATCTAGATTATGGTTGTAATAATCTAAACCTGCACTGCTGAGTTCGTGTGCTTTTTCGTTTGTGAGTTTGCCCAGCGTCATGCAGGTTTCAAGGCCAAGCTCTTTTACTTCTTTAACCATTTTCGAAATGTAAGGCATGTCTCTGTCTTTTGGATCTGACCACGCAGCGCCCATACAAAAACGTGTTGCGCCTTTTTGTTTAGCTAAACGCGCTTGCTCTACTACTTTTTCTACTTCAATAAGTCGCTCGCGCTCTAGGTCGGTTTTATAGTGCCCTGACTGTGGGCAATACTTGCAATCTTCTGGGCATGCCCCAGTTTTAATTGATAACAGGGTAGAAATTTGCACTTCATTTGGGTTGAAGTTAGCTCGGTGAACCGACGCCGCCTTAAAAAGTAAATCGTTAAACGGCATTTCAAATAATGCTTTAACTTCGCTATGGGTCCAATTGTGGCGAACAGGTGCAAGTTCCATAATTCTCTCTTTATTTTTTTCATATCGGTGATGTTGGATTAGTCTAAAACTTCAAGTACCATTGTCAACGAAGCCCACCCAGTTAAAGTTTACATATGAACAATAAATACTCAATTGATTTAAATTTTGATCGTGAACACATTTGGCATCCATACACATCAATGACAAAGCCTATTCCCGTTTACCCTGTAACCCACGCTAAACACAATATAATTTATCTAGAAACAGGCGAGCAACTTATAGATGGCATGGCATCGTGGTGGAGCGCTATTCATGGTTACAACCACCCTGCTATTAACAAAGCAATGGTTAATCAAATTAATAACATGAGCCACATTATGTTTGGAGGTATCACACATTCAAGTGCAGTTGAGCTGTGTAAAAAACTTGTAGATATCACCCCCCCAAGCTTAACTAAAGTATTTTTAGCTGACAGTGGCTCAGTAAGTGTTGAAGTAGCTATTAAAATGGCTCTGCAATACTGGTTAAGCCAAGGTATTAAAACAAAACAAAAATTAATGACTCCTTATAAGGGTTATCATGGCGATACGTTTGCTGCAATGAGCGTATGCGATCCTGTGAACTCTATGCATAGCCTATATAAGGGTTTTTTACCTGAGCACGTATTTGTACCTGCCCCAGCCAGTAAGTTTTCAAGCACTTTTGAGCAAAGTGAAGCGCTTGAACTTGAACAGTACTTTAAAAATAACCACCAACACGTAGCTGCTTTTATTATTGAACCCATAGTACAAAATGCGGGAGGTATGAATTTTTATCATCCCGATTATTTAGCCTGCGTAAGGCAATTATGCAATCAATACAATGTACTTTTAATTTGCGACGAAATAGCCACTGGCTTTGGCCGTACGGGTAAGTTATTTGCGGTTGAACACGCTAATATCGAACCCGATATTTTATGTATAGGTAAAGCACTTACCGGTGGCTCAATGACTTTATCGGCAACGATTACGAGCGATAAAATTGCCACAGGCATTAGTGAAGGTGAAGCCGGAGTTTTGATGCACGGACCTACCTTTATGGGTAATCCGCTAGCGTGCGCAGCTGCATGTGCCAGCATAGACTTATTACTAGAGCAAAACTGGCAACAACGCGTAGAAGAAATAAATAATCAACTTCAGCAATTACACAAATGTATGGAACTTGAAGACGTTGCTGATGTAAGAGTGCTGGGCGCGATAGGTGTTGTAGAGCTTAATAAAAAGGTTAGCAATATCGATGTTGCGACTATTCAGGCCTTTTTTGTAAAACAAGGTGTATGGATCCGCCCTTTCGGTAAACTAATTTACCTTATGCCACCGTATATAAGTGACGAAAACAGCATTAAAACGCTTTGCGATGCTATTTATAGTGCAATTAAAGGCAAACATTACGCTAAAGCATAGTGATTTTTTAAAGTTTAATAGTGGTATTAATTAGTTAATAGCTTCATTAATTTTAAGCAAAAAGCGGATTTAACTTGATATAGATCATTTGTATTAATTAAATTCGTCCTCATGCCTTCAAATACGTGTTTAGCAGTTTTAGTATATTGCTCTTCGTAATATTTACGGATATGATAATACCTATCATTTACAATTACCTTTTTGGACTTCTTTCATGAACTTATTTTTTAAACCAGCCAAAACATTAGGTGCCTCTTTATTAATAGCGTCTGCGTTTATTGCGCAACCTGTATTTGCTAACGGTCCTATTGGTGAACATGTAAATCACCTTCAAGCTAACCTTAAAAGCTATAACGAAGAAGTTGAATGGATGGTAGGCAAAGTAGACACGCTTGTTAGCACCTACGAAAATAAAGGCGCTAAGGCCGTAAATACCGACGATTTAATTGAATATTGGGAATCGGTAAAATTTCACAGTGCAATTGAAACTAATTTAGTGCCTGTTTATGCCTCTATTTGGCAGGGTTTGTACGGTGTAAAAATGGCAATTGACGGTGGTAAATCAGCTGCTGAGGTTCGTGTACAACAAACCGCAATGAATAATGCTTTATGGCAAGGTTTAGGTGCTGTTAAATTAGCGGCTAAATTTCAACAAAAAGGCTTGTTAGAGTCTGTTACAGCTACAGCAAGTAAAGAAATGACGCAAAGTGCAACAATAGACGAAATAAAGCACAAACTAGACCGCGTCATCGCAAAACTTGCTGAGCGCCTACAAGACGAAGCCACTGAAATTGTTCACGATACGTATCTACACTTATTCGAAGGCGTTGAAGGTACACTTATCGAGCAAGATGCCAATCTAGTCGAGGCAATTGAAAAAGATTTTAACGTCACGCTTCCAAAAGCAATCGCAGATAACAAAAGTGTTGATGAAGTACGCGATGTAGTTACCAGCATGCAAACAAAATTAGACCGCGCCAAACGTTTAATTGAAAAAGCAGAAAAAAACCGTAAGGACGTTTTTTAGTGGAACGCAGAACCTTTATACAAGGGTTAGCTGCATTAGGGGTAATTGGTTCATTGCCATTACCTCTATCGCAAGCTTTTGCTAATACAGTAACCAACCCCGTCTCGGTTGACGATTTACCTAAGCTTAAAGGTGATTTAACCTTATATTTAGGCCGAGGTGAAGGTGGTTTATACGAAAACGTATTACAAGCTATCCAAAAAAATAACCCTGATTTTAATTTAGCTATTCGCCGCGGACCAACAGCTGCACTTGCCAACACAATTGTTGCAGAAGCCAAAGCGGGTGTTAAACGTGCTGATTTATTTTGGGCTGTGGACTCAGGTGCAATTGGTTTAGTGACCGATGCAGGCCTTGCAAAACCACTGCCAGACGATTTTTCGGCTCAACTGCAGCCGCAATTTAAATATAAAGACTGGGCGCCAGTAACGGGACGTATTCGTACATTGCCTTTTAATACGTCGCGTTTAACTAAAGATCAAATTCCAACCAGCATTATGGAAATTGCTGACAGCGACTTGAGTATTGGTTGGGCCCCTGCTTATGCGTCTTTTCAATCGTTTGTTACAGCAATGCGTATTTTACAAGGCGATGATAAAACGGCTAAATGGCTCAAAAAAGTTAAAAAACGTGCAAAAACATACGCAGGTGAATTAGGCGTTGTAATGGGTGTGGAACGGGGTGAAGTTGATATTGGCTTTGCTAATCATTATTACACTTTACGTTTAAAATCAGGCAAGCCGGATGCAAATCTTGATTTAGCCTTTACCCAAAACGATGCAGGCTGTTTAGTCAACGCCTCGGGTATATTAACGCTTAACAGTGACCCGCTTGCTACTAACTTTATGCGCTATTTACTCAGCAAAGAAGTACAAGGTTATTTAGCACGTGAAGCCTACGAAATCCCCCTTGTAAACGGTATTGCTCAGCCTGATGGTTTACCTTCGCTTTCGAGTGTTTCACCACCTAAAATTGATTTAACACAGCTTGCAGATTTGCGACCCACTATAGACTTAATGCGCAGCAACGGCGTTTTATAATGCGATTACCCCCATCTTACCCAATGGCGCTGCTTGCAGCGCTCATTACGCTTACCCCTATTTGTATATTAATGGTGCTTGCTAGTGACTCAAGTTCCTATTTTGATAGCCATAATTTAACCATATTAGGTAATACACTGGCTTTAATGGGCTTAACTGTTCTAGGCTCAATTTTAATCGGCGTACCACTTGCGTTTATAAGCGCCTATGTACACTTACCATTTAAAAAAGCATGGCTTGTATTATTTGCCGCTCCCCTTGCTATACCTAGTTATATTGGTGCGTTTACGCTTTATGCTGCATTTGGCTCTGGGGGTGAAATCAATAATTTACTCGGATTTGAAACACCGTCTATGTATGGGCTATCCGGCGCTGCAATAGTTATGACCTTGTATACATTTCCATTTGTAATGATGACTACCCGTTCATCTTTACTCAGTTTAGACGCCAGCATGGTAAACGCAGCTCGCACATTGGGTATGTCGATGACGCAAAGTGTATTCAAAGTTATTCTACCCCGCGTGGTAAATGGCATTGCTGCTGGGTCGTTATTAGTGGCACTTTATACTTTATCTGACTTTGGCACCCCAGCCATGATGAGACTTGATACGTTCACCCGTGTTATTTATGTTGAATACAATGCGTTTGAATTGGGTCGCGCAGCGATGCTGTCGCTTCAATTAATGGTTATTGTAGGTTTTTTATTACTTGTAGAGTCGCAAATAAAAACAGCGAGTGAGCGTCATGGCCGCCCCCTTATTTTATTCCCAAGTAAACTTCAATTGAGTGCGTTATTTGCTCTGTTCGCTCCTGTGCTGTTGCTAGCGATCGGCTTACCCTTGGCAATATTTTTTATATGGCTTGCACGAGATGGCTTAAGTAATTTTGATTTTACCATTGCATGGCATTCAACCTATGCGTCTGCACTTGCTGCTATTGTTGCAGTAATAGTGGCAGTCCCTGTTGCGCACGCGGCACTCAGTGGCAAAGCAGGCAGAGTTATGGAGCGCGTTACTTACTTTGGCTTTGGCATACCCGGTATTGTAATGGGCACAGCGCTGGTTTATGGCGGGTTGCAATTACCATTTTTGTATCAAACTTTGGGGTTACTTATTATTGCCTACATGCTACGTTTTTTGCCTCTCGCGGTTGGTTCAATTCGTACTAGTACCGAACATTTAGACCCTAGCTTGGTAAAATCTGCTCGAGTGCTTGGTGCAAGCCCGCGCGAAGCCTTCACACGTATTACTTTGCCTTTAACCATGCGTGGTATCGTCGCTGGTGGTGCATTGGTGTTTTTAGAGTCAATGCGTGAACTTGAAGCCACTTTATTGCTAGGCCCTACTGGGTTTGAAACCCTGTCTACTTATTTATGGCGTGTTTACGAAGCTGGCTATTTTGGCCGTGCCGCTATACCTGGGCTGTTATTAGTGGTGATCTCTGCTTGTGGTTTAGCTATTATGATGTCTGGCGAAAAACGTAACCAGTTTGAACATTAAGGATTTGAAGTAAATGCTATCTGTAAGTCAGTTGTCTATAGATTATGGCAGTAATCGCGTTGTGAGCGATTTGAATTTAACGCTTGGTGAAAACGAAATCCTAATGCTTGTAGGCCCCACCGGTTGCGGTAAAAGTACAATATTACAAGCACTCGCAGGCTTAATACCCATTTCTGAAGGTGAAATAAACGCAGATAAATGGCGTGCAACCCGTAATAAAGCAGTGCCTCCTGAGAAGCGCAGTGTCGGTATGGTTTTTCAAGACTTTGCGTTATTTCCGCATTTAACGGTTGAGCAAAATATTTGTTTTAAATTAAAAGATCACAGCGTGGCAGATCATTGGATTAACCTACTTGGTCTTGAAGAGTTTAGGGCTAAGAAACCTGCGACTCTGTCTGGCGGTCAAAAGCAACGTGTTGCATTAGCACGTACTCTTGCTCACCAGCCTGACTTTGTATTACTTGATGAGCCGCTGTCGAATCTAGATGCGGCGTTAAAAGACATGCTGCGTTGGGATATCCGAAACGCACTAAAAAATGCAGGTGTACCTGCTATTTGGGTTACCCACGACCAAGAAGAGGCACTATCGGTTGGGGATCGTGTTGGTGTTTTAAAAGGTGGGCAAATACAACAAATTGACACTCCCGAAAAATGCTTTAGCACCCCAGAAAACCGCTTTGTTGCGCGTTTTTTAGGTGAAGCTAGCTTTATAAAAGGTACATTAAATAACGGCCAAGCACTTACCGATATTGGTAATGTGCCCGCGCATGGTGTTGACTGTGCTCAAGGCAATGTTGATGTATTGCTTCGCCCCGACGATGTTTTATTAGTACAAAGCAGTATAGGTAATAATGGTGAGGTTATTTGGGTCCGCTTTGAAGGCGGTAGTCGATTATGCGCAATAAAACTTGCCTGTGGTACAGTAGTCACTAGCCGCGTGAGTCATGAACTGGTTGTACACCCTGGTGACAACGTACATGTTTCGCTAAGTACCTCTCATCCGCTGGCGGCATTTAAAAACTAGCGTATTAAATATTTTACTTTAGAGGAAACTATGAACGGACCAAATCCAAATAACCCATCTCCAATGCAAGGGTTTCCTCAAGTAGGTTATTTAAAAAATTTCATTACGTCGCCTAATATAGAAGTTGGTGATTATACGTATTACGACGACCCTGATGGCCCCGAACACTTCGAAAAAAACGTACTTTATCATTTCGATTTTATTGGCGACAAACTTATTATTGGGAAGTTTTGTGCCATAGCAAAAAATGTAACTTTTATAATGAATGGGGCTAATCATCAAAGTACTGGTTTTTCTACCTACCCATTTTTTATATTTGGTAACGGATGGGAAAAGTCTGCACCTCAACCAGGTGACTTACCATTTAAAGGAAATACAGAAATTGGCAATGATGTGTGGATTGGCTATAACGCCACTATTATGCCAGGGGTAAAAATAGGAAATGGCGCTATCATTGCCAGTAAATCGGTAGTGACCAACGATGTGCCTGCTTATGCTGTCGTTGGTGGTAATCCAGCAAAAATAATCAAACAGCGTTTTGACGATAAAACGATTGATGCACTGCTATCTATTGCATGGTGGGATTGGAGCAATGACAAAATCACTGCTCATTTAGATGCTATAACTCAAAATAATTTAGACTTACTGTCTAAACTATAACACTACCATTCAAACATATACGCCATTTTACTTATGGTTTTAAGCGGCACGTTATGCGAATTGCGTTTAGCGTATAAGTGCTGCATGGATTTATCTTTTACTTCACCCACTATCACTTCTTTAACTTGGTAACCTAATGCAACAGCTGCTTGAGTGTATGCAACAAACTCCCATTTTTTTATATTGGTGTTGTCTACAATCACGAGTGGAATATCTTGTGCGAGCGCTTGTATAAAACGCGCTAAATTTAAATTATGGTATTGCGGTAATTTAAATTTATCAAAATGATATTCGCCCTGCTCATTTAAAAAATAATCGTCTGTTGAGCAAATTAAGTATTGGCTTTCATCTGCAGTCGCTAATTCGTCTGCTAAATTTTGTGCATAATACGACTTACCGCTTCCAGGTAGTCCACGTAAAATAAAAACTTGTTTCATAGCATCCATTTCTAAAGTAATGGTCAGTATTGAGTAATCAAAGAATATATAATGCCACAAAATCGCTAAACTTCAGAGCAGCAAATTACAAACTTAGTCATTTGTGCCTAAAAATCGACTAAAAATAAACCGCATTGATAAAAACTTATAAAGAGTTGCCCGCAATAGTTTTTTTATTTTACTTTACTAGGTAAGATACAGGGTTCTAGTACAGCACCATCTATCAATAAAATATGGTTTATATACTGTACATATTTAAATAAATAAAGTTAGGCAACTTATATCATTGGAGTGAAGATGAGCCATTTAGCGATTTCAGAGCTATTAAAAGGCAATGTTGCGGTAGACAGCCAAGTAACAATTAAAGGCTGGATCCGTACTCGCCGCGATTCAAAAGCAGGAATATCATTTTTAGCCGTTCATGACGGTTCGTGTTTTGATCCTATTCAAGCGGTAGTTCCTAATTCACTAAATAATTATGATGAAGTTACTAGCTTAACAGCCGGTTGTTCTGTATCGGTTACTGGTGTTTTAGTTCAATCTGCGGGCAAAGGCCAATCGTTTGAAATTCAAGCGAATACGGTCACTGTATTAGGTTGGGTAGAAAACCCAGATTCATACCCAATGTCGGCAAAACGCCACAGCATTGAATACTTACGTGAACACGCTCACCTTCGCCCACGTACTAACATGATTGGTGCAGTAACACGTGTACGTAACTGTTTAGCACAAGCCATTCACCGTTTTTATCACGAGCAAGGTTACTACTGGATCAGCACACCTATTATCACAGCAAGTGATTGTGAAGGCGCTGGCGAAATGTTCCGTGTATCTACACTGGATATGCAAAACCTGCCGCGTACAGATAAAGGCGACGTTGATTACAGTGAAGACTTTTTTGGAAAAGAAGCATTCTTAACTGTATCTGGCCAATTAAACGGTGAAACTTACGCGTCTGCAATGTCAAAAATTTATACGTTTGGCCCTACTTTCCGTGCAGAAAACTCAAATACTTCACGCCACTTGGCTGAGTTTTGGATGGTTGAACCTGAAGTAGCATTTGCAGATTTAGAAGACATTGCAAAGCTTGCTGAAAATATGCTTAAGTACGTATTTAAGGCGGTACTTGAAGAGCGCCGTGACGACATGGAGTTTTTTGCTCAACGTATCGAAAAAACTGCGATTAGCCGTTTAGAAGAATTTGTTGAAAAAGACTTTGCACAAGTTGATTACACAGACGCAGTCGAAATTCTTAAAAACTGCGGTAAGAAATTTGAGTACGCTGTTGAATGGGGTGTAGATTTACAGTCTGAGCACGAACGTTACCTAGCAGAAGAACACTTTAAAGCACCGGTAGTAATTAAAAACTACCCACGTGATATTAAAGCATTTTACATGCGCCAAAACGAAGATGGCAAAACCGTTGCCGCTATGGACGTAGTTGCTCCGGGTATTGGTGAAATCATTGGTGGTTCTCAACGTGAAGAGCGCCTTGATGTGCTTGATGCCCGCCTTGAAGAAATGGGCTTAAACAAAGAAGATTACAGCTGGTACCGCGACCTACGTAAATACGGTAGTGTGCCACATTCAGGCTTTGGTTTAGGCTTTGAACGCTTAGTTGCTTATGTAACAGGTATGGGCAATGTACGTGACGTAATCGCCTTCCCTCGTACTAAAGGCAGCGCAACTTACTAAACAATTACTTAGTAAATTGTTTACATATCAAAAACCAGCCAATTGGCTGGTTTTTTTGTGGCTAAAACTTAGCGTATAAAAAAAGCCGCAGCACCCATCAGGCACCACGGCTTTCAACCAGAATAAGGTTTAATAAATGGTTATAGTGCGTTTTCTAATTGTGGTAACACATCAAATAAATCGGCAACGAGTCCATAGTCTGCAACCTGAAAAATAGGTGCATCGGGATCTTTGTTAATTGCAACAATCACTTTTGAGTCTTTCATACCCGCTAAGTGTTGAATGGCACCGCTAATACCTACTGCGATGTATAAGTTAGGCGCTACAATTTTACCCGTTTGCCCTACTTGCATATCATTAGGTACAAAGCCTGCGTCTACCGCAGCGCGCGATGCACCAATAGCAGCACCTAATTTATCGGCTATACCATTTAAAAGAGCGAAATTTTCGCCATTTTGCATACCACGACCGCCAGATATAACCACCTCAGCAGCGGTAAGTTCTGGGCGCTCTGACTCAGTTTGCTCAACGCTTACAAACGTACTTAACTGTGAGTCCGATACTGTATCTAAAGTATTAATGCTTACAGCGGCTTGCTCGCTTTGCAAATCAAAACTACTTGCGCGTACGGTAATCACCTTTTTAGCATCAAGTGATTTTACAGTCGCAATAGCGTTACCGGCATAAATTGGGCGTTTAAACGTATCAGCATCTATTACATCAATAATTTCAGATATTTGTGCTACATCTAAAAGGGCCGCAACACGTGGCATAAAATTTTTGCCTGTGGTAGTTGCACTTGCCACAATATGACTGTAGTTGTCAGTTAACGACATAACTAAATCGGTCATGCTTTCTGCTAGTTGGTGTGCATAAGCTGCATTATCTGCAACAAGCACACTCGCAACGCCTTCTATACTTGAAATAGTCTCGCTCATATTGGCGATGTTTTCACCGGCCACTAATACATCAACAGGAAAACCCATTTGAATAGCCGCATTAATTGTTTTTGAGGTTTCTGGTTTTAAGGCACCGTTGTCGTGCTCTGCAATTACAAGTGTTTTCATTTAAATCACCTTTGCCTCTGTTTTTAATTTTTCTACAAGTTGTGCAACGTCTTCTACAATAATACCACCACTACGTTTAGCCGGTTCTTCTACGCTAACAAGCTGAATACGAGGTGTTAAATCTACACCTAAAGAGTCTGCAGCTATTACATCAAGCGGCTTGCGTTTTGCTTTCATTATATTGGGTAGTGATGCATAACGTGGTTCGTTCAAACGTAAATCTGTAGTGATAATGGCTGGCAATGAAAGTGCGACCGTTTGCAAACCGCCGTCTACTTCGCGTGTAATGTTTACTTTTCCATCAGCGACGACCACTTTAGACGCAAACGTACCTTGCCCACGATTAGTTAATGCTGCAAGCATTTGACCCGTTTGGTTATTGTCTGAATCAATCGACTGCTTTCCTAAAATAACAAGTTCTGGCGCTTCTTGCTCTACAATTTTTGCGAGTAATTTTGCAATGTGTAATGACTCTAATTTTTCATCGGTTTCGATGTGAATTGCTTTATCTGCACCCAGTGCAAGCGCTGTGCGTAGTTGTTCTTGCGATGTTTTAGCGCCAATAGTAACAGCTACAACTTCAGTGGCTGTACCAGCTTCTTTTAAGCGAATAGCTTCTTCAATTGCAATTTCACAAAATGGGTTCATCGCCATTTTAACGTTCGTTAAATCTACATCGCTGTTGTCACTTTTGACACGCGCTTTTACGTTGTAATCTATAACGCGTTTTATTGGTACAAGAACTTTCATAGGAACTCCATAATTATTTAAACCTACAACCTAACGTGTACGTCAACCTATTTATTTTATGAAATCAGACTACTTCCTGTTGACGTAAACGTCAACCTAAAATAACCTTTAACTATTCACAGCCTGTAACGAAAAATTGGCATTGTAATAAATAGGCTGAATACCTTGTTCAAATACTTAGGCAGTATTGAGTGAGTCCGTCATAAATAAAGAGGTTATTATGGTCGAACGTGAAACCATGGAATTTGATGTAGTTGTTGTAGGCGCTGGACCTGCGGGACTTGCTAGTGCAATAAAACTCGCACAACTTGCACAAGAAAAACAACAAGAGTGCATGATTTGTGTTGTAGAAAAAGGCTCAGAAGTTGGCGCGCATGTTCTATCGGGCGCTGTATTTGAAACAAAAGCGTTAGATGAATTACTACCAAATTGGCAAGAGCAAGGTGCGCCAGTAACTACGAAAGTTACAAATGATGAAATTTATTGGTTTAATAACGAAGAAAAAGCAACATCAATCCCCCACTTTGCTACGCCTAAAACATTTCATAATAATGGTAACTACATTGTTTCAATGGGTAACGTATGCCGCTGGCTAGCAGAGCAAGCTGAAAGTTTAGGCGTAGAAATATTTCCAGGCTTTAGCGCACATTCACTTATTATTGAAGACGACGCAGTAAAAGGTATTGTTACGGGTGACATGGGCGTTGATAAAGAGGGTAATGAAAAAGATGGCTACATGCCAGGCATGGAGCTAAGAGCTAAATATACTATTTTTGCTGAGGGCTGCCGAGGCCATTTAGGCAAACAACTTATAAACCAGTTTGCACTTGATGCTGACTCATCGCCTCAACATTATGGCTTAGGCTTTAAAGAAATATGGCAAGTAGATGAGTCTAAGCATCAACAAGGTAAAGTAGTTCATGGCACAGGTTGGCCGTTAAGTGGTGATACGAGCGGTGGTGCATTTATGTATCATAGCGAAAATAATCAGGTCGTTGTTGGCTTAATTGTTGATTTAAATTACACAAACCCGCATTTAAGCCCGTTTGATGAATTCCAGCGAATGAAACATCATCCTGTTTTTAAACACGTACTTGAAGGCGGTGAGCGTATTGCTTATGGCGCGCGTGCTATTGCAAAAGGTGGATTACACTCTTTACCTAAAATGCATTTTCCTGGCGGATTATTAGTAGGCTGTGATGCAGGCACATTAAATTTTGCAAAAATTAAGGGAAATCACACAGCAATGAAATCGGGCATGATAGCCGCTGAAGTCATTTTTGAAGCATTAGAAAATGAACAAGCTAATACTGATTTAGTAAATTACCACCCGCAGTTTGAACAATCTTGGGCTTATAAAGAGCTTTATCATTCTCGTAATTTTGGTCCGGTGATGCATAAGCTAGGTAAATTTTTAGGGGGTGCATATAACACGCTCGATCAAAATGTATTCAACGGTGCTTTACCATTTACCTTTAAAGATGATGTTCCAGATTACTCTACGCTGGTTGATGCTAACATTGCTGAAAAAATAGCTTACCCTAAGCCTGATGGTTCACTTAGTTTTGATAAACTTTCAAGTGTGTTTTTATCAAACACTAACCATGAAGAGTCTCAACCTTGTCACCTAAAACTTAAAAACGCAGCAATACCAATAAAAGTTAATCTTGTGAAATTTGATGAACCTGCGCAGCGCTATTGCCCAGCAGGTGTTTATGAGGTGCAAGAAATAGAAGGTAACAACGAGTTTGTAATTAATGCACAAAACTGTGTTCACTGTAAAACCTGTGACATTAAAGATCCGAGCCAAAACATCACGTGGGTTACCCCAGAGGGCGCTGGCGGCCCTAATTACCCCAATATGTAATATCTTTTACATATAAATTATAAACATATCCTAAATTGCAGGGGCTTCGCCCCCTTTTTTGCGCTATGCTGATTGTATAATTAATAAAAAGAGTAAAGCTTATGCCGTCGTCAAATGTTGTTTTTCGTTTTTTAGCAGAACCTACCGACGTTAATTTTGGTGGGAAGGTGCATGGTGGTGTGGTTATGAAGTGGATTGACCAAGCTGGCTATGCCTGTGCTGCAGGCTGGAGTGGTCATTATTGTGTAACCGTATCGGTGGCAGGTGTTAAATTTAGACGCCCTATTCTGGTTGGTCAAATAGTAGAAGTGGAAGCTAAAATTGCACATACCGGTAAAACAAGTATGCAAATATTTATACAAGTTCGGTGTGGCGACCCTAAAACACAGAACATGGTTGAAACAAATCACTGTGTAATAAGCTTTGTTGCCATGGATGAAACAGGTTACCCCGTTGCAGTGCCAGAGTTTAAAGCGGTCACCAATGAAGATGTAAAATTAGAAAACTACGCAATTAAAATGAAAGAAATTGCGATAGAAACCGAAAACTTACTTCATCAAGTGTAATTACGCATTAGCTAATTTTTGTACTGTAAAAATCACCTAATGCTTTGTAAAAAATACAATTTATTTAAAATCGCTAAATCTTAGCAGTTAGCGATTTGTTTAATAAAAAACCTAAACAACCCAAATAACTAATCCAAAAATACTAGTTCAGCTGTTTTAGTAATCAATTTAATCATTGGCATGTTCACTGCAAATAAGTAATTGAAGTTTGAAAAATCAAACCATTTTATTTTTTAAAGGAGCTATTTAATGATTAAATCACTTTCACTTTCAGCACTAGCGCTAGCAACACTTGGTTTTAACTCTGCGGCGCAGGCAGATATTTCCGATTTTGATTCTCCACGTATTTATACCGGTATAGGTTACGGACAGTACTCTTTTGAATTTGAAGACAGTGAAAACGATACTGATTTTGATGATGACGCACAAATGCTCAAAGGATATGTTGGTACGCAATTTAATGAATATTTAAGTGTAGAGCTGGCTTATCAAAACTTTGATGAAGTTAGCGATATTGATAGCAAAGCTGAAATTGACGGCGTGTCATTGGCCGCGCGTTTAGGTATCCCATTAACTGAGAGCTTTTCAGTTTATGCCAAAGGTGGTTGGTTAGAATGGGATGCAGATATAAAACAAGAACTCCCTGTTGGAAGCGTTTCTACTTCACAAGATGGCGGTGACGCATTTTATGGTGCTGGTTTAGAGTTTGCTTTTTCTAGCAATGTGCAAATGCGTTTAGAGTACGAGCGTTACAAACTAGACGATGATATTGATCCTGATATGGATGTAGCATCAGTGTCACTGCAATACATGTTTTAAACTATAAACAGGTTGTTTAACAAAGGTAAGCTTAGGCTTACCTTTTTCTGCTTTATATAAACCATTCAGTCTAAAAGCTATTTTAAACCATTTAGTCTAATTAAATAAATTGCTATGCTGTGATGCGATGGCCTGTAAATAAAGGTAGAATACCCGCCTATTCTATTTGTACTTGAGTAACATGAGCGACTACAGCATTTCGGCCGTTGGCCACATACAATCTCCCTATAAACAAAAGTTTGCCATACCAAGACAACCTCGTTTAGTACCCGAAGCCAAAGCAAAACTTATTTTTGCGCCTGATTTTAACCGCGAAGAATTTGTACGCGGTATTGATGAATTTACCCACATTTGGTTATTGTTTCGTTTTCATGAAACCGCAGATAAAGGCTACTCGGCCATGGTGCGCCCTCCTCGCTTAGGCGGTAATGAACGCAAAGGTGTATTTGCTACTCGTGCTACTTTCAGACCAAATGCCATTGGTATGAGTGCAGTGAAGCTTGAGGGTATAGAATATAAAAATGGCCAACTCAGTCTATTACTTGCCGGAATAGACCTGCTTGATGGCACACCCATCATTGACATAAAACCCTACTTGCCTTATTCAGATGCCATGCTTGACGCAAGTGCTGGCTTTGCAGATACACGCCCAGAAACACAAATGAGCGTAGAGTTTACCCCTGAAGTGACTTTATTCATTGAGCAGCAAACTCAATACCCTGATTTATTAAACTTTATTAGTAATGTTTTAAAACAAGATCCACGCCCTGCTTACAAAAAACAAAAAGACGGCGAGCAGAGCTATGGAATGACATTGTATGATTACAATATACGCTGGCAAGTTAATGGCGAGCACAACCTAGTAACAAGTATAGAAAAAAGCTAAATAACTCACTTAGCGCTTTTGTGTAAAAGCAACCGCTGGTAAACTTAAGCTCTATTAAAAGAACATATTACTCTATTTCGGAAAAATAATGCGTACCAGTCAATATATACTCGCAACACTTAAAGAAACGCCTTCAGATGCTGAAATTGTATCGCATCAGTTAATGCTTAGAGCCGGTATGATCCGTCGCGTCGCTTCGGGTTTATACACTTGGTTACCCTCTGGTTTACGCGTTTTGCGTAAAGTTGAAAACATTGTTCGTGAAGAAATGGACAAAGCAGGCGCAATAGAAATGCTGATGCCTGTGATACAACCTGCTGATTTATGGGAAGAGTCAGGCCGTTGGAGCGAGTTTGGTCCAGAGCTAATGCGCTTTACAGACCGTCATAATCGTGAATTTGCACTTGGTCCAACACATGAAGAAGTAATCACCGATTTTGTTCGCAAAGAAGTGAATAGCTATAAACAGTTACCACTTACTTTATATCAAGTACAAACTAAAGTACGTGACGAACGACGCCCTCGCTTTGGTGTTATGCGCGCCCGTGAATTCACCATGAAAGACGCTTATTCATTTCATTTGAGTGAAGAATGTTTAAATAATACGTATCAAGCAATGCACAAAGCATACTGTAATATTTTCGAACGTTTAGGCCTAGATTACCGCCCAGTAATTGCCGATACAGGGTCTATTGGTGGTAGCGTGTCTCATGAATTCCATGTTTTAGCCGAATCAGGTGAAGACGCTATCGCATTTAGCGATGGTAGTGATTACGCCGCTAATATTGAAAAAGCCGAAGCCCTTGCCCCAACAGAGCCTCGTGCTGATGCTACAAAAGAATTAAAAGCGTTCCCGACTCCAGATGCTAAAACAATTGAAGAGCTTAAAAAGCATTACGGTGTTAAACCACACCGTAGTGTTAAAACGTTAATCGTTTATGGTGCCCCAGATGAAAACGAACAACGTGGTTTAGTTGCCCTTGTTATTCGTGGCGATCACGAATTAAACGAATTGAAAGCGGAAAAACACCCTCTCGTTGACTCACCGCTTGAAATGGCAAAAGAAGCAGACATCATTGCTGCAATCGGCGCAAAACCTGGCTCACTAGGTCCTGTAGGATTAACAATGCCAATTATTGTTGACCGCACAGCCAACGTAATGGCTGACTTTGTAGCCGGTGCTAATAAAGACGACGAACACTTTAGCGGCATAAACTGGGACCGTGATGTAACTAACTACGACGTTGCTGATATTCGTAACATTGTAGAAGGCGATCCTAGCCCTTGCGGCCAAGGCACATTACAAATTAAACGTGGTGTTGAAGTAGGACATATATTCCAACTTGGCACAAAATACTCAGAAGCCATGAAAGCAGGCGTATTAAACGAAGATGGCAAAAACCAAGTAATGACCATGGGTTGTTACGGTGTAGGTGTATCGCGTATTGTGGCTGCTGCTATTGAGCAAAACAACGATAAATACGGTATTATTTGGCCACAATCTATTGCGCCGTTCGACCTTGCTATTGTACCAATGAACATGCACAAGTCGCATCGTATTCCTGATATTGCAAACAGCCTTTACCAAGGTTTAAAAGATGCAGGTGTGGATGTGTTATTTGACGATAGAAAAGAGCGCCCAGGTGTCATGTTTAATGATATGGAGCTTGTAGGTGTGCCTTTCACACTTGTAATTGGCGAACGTAACCTAGACGAAAATAAAGTAGAGCTTAAAAATCGTCGCACTGGTGAAAAGCTAATGATTGACATAGATACCGCTATTGAAAGCATTAAAGCAGCTATGCAAGCCTAAACTCTTATTCGTTATTCAATAACGTGAATGCAAAAACCGCTTTTTAAGCGGTTTTTTTATGCCTGAATTTTGTGTCATATAGCTTTACTAAAAATGTCGTATCACTGTCATTTTTTCTCTCTAAAGTAATTTATAGCTAACAAAACTAACGAGGGACAATATGAAAAGTGCTGAACAAAAGGCTAAATACCCTGCTATATGGATATCAGATGTTCACCTAGGCTATAAAGATTGCAGAGCTGATTATTTACTCGATTTTCTAAGCGCTGTTGAGACTGACGTTTTATATTTAGTTGGCGACATTATTGATTTATGGTCTATGAAGCGCCAATTTTATTGGCACCCCTCTCACTATCAAATACTTAATTGCATTCAACAAAAAGCGGCCAACGGAACACGCGTAATTTATATACCAGGAAACCATGACGAAACCTTTAGAAACTATATAAATCAAACCCTATTTGGTATAGAGGTCCACCAGCAGTATATTCATGTAACTCAAGCCAATAAACGCTTTTTGCTCGTTCACGGCGATGACTTTGATAGCGCAACTCGTTATAACAAAATTATTAGCATTGCTGGCGATGCAGGCTACGATTTGCTTTTATTTTTAAATCGTTGGAGCAATAAAATAAGAAAGTTGTTTGGGGGTAATTATTGGTCGTTAGCGTCGTGGATAAAAGCACGAGTGCATAAGGCACGCGAAGCAATAAATGCATTTGAAGACGCAGCTATTCATGAGGCAAAAAAACAAAACGTAGACGGAATTATTTGTGGGCATATACACCACCCTAAAATAAAAGTGTGCGACGGCATAGTGTATTGTAACGACGGCGATTGGATAGAAAACTGCACCGCCTTAGTGGAACAAGCCGATGGAAAAATAGAACTGCTTCACTGGTCAGATACACACACAGTTTTAGACAGCGCCGACATATCTAACATTTCATCGCCACTAATGAGTAATGACGATGCAAAACCTAAAAAGTCGGCAGCCTAATTACTGACTTTAAACCAAGTCATAAATTTTAACCCTTGTTGACGGCCTTAAACAAAAAAGCATCACTTAAGTGATGCTTTTTAAAGATGAGTAGCACACTATCTAAATAGTACATCTTCTCGGTTAAACCATTTAACGCAAAATGCGAGTAACGCACCTGCAATAAGAGCGGTTGCTAAAAATATGAGCCCTACAAACGTGTAATCTACAGTGCCTTTAATTATGTCTTTAATGGCTAATGCAACGTTGGTTACTGGAATAAACGCGGTTTTAGCAGTCAATTCCATATTTGGCATTATTGAAATAATAATAGGGAAAAACACCCCCATACTTAAAGGAGCCATGTAGTTTTGTGCTTCTTTAAACGTACGCGCATAAATAGATATAGCTAACGCTAAAGAAGAAAATATGGCAGCCAATGGCAGTAATAATACAAAAATCATCAGCAAATCGGTAACCGCCAAAGTACTAAATGCCGTTTTTATAAAGTCTAAGTCTGCGAACGCCAGTGCAACAGCAACCCAACACCCCATACTCACAACCGTAATAGTGGTTGATGCAATAGAGGTGGTCAGTAATGTTATAAATTTACCTAATACCAGCTCTGTGCGTGTTATGGGTGTAAGTAAGAGTGTTTCTAGTGTGCCGCGCTCTTTTTCACCGGCCCCTAAGTCAATTGCAGGATATGTAGCGCCCATTAACACCAATGGAATAAGTAAATATGGTAAAAAGCCACCTATTTTTTCACCTAAGTTTTCACGTTTATCGGCCGTATCTACTTTAACAACTTCAATAGGGGTAAGGATAGCTTTGTGCGTAGACTCTTCTATCCCAAAGCTTTTTAATTTTTTGGCTTGCAATACGTCGCTGTATTCTTGAGCTAGTTCTTTGACCCGGTCAAATAAAAAATTTATTGATTTTGCGTCGTTAAATACCACTTCCCATTTGCTTTGTTCACCACTGTCGAGTGTATCTTCTGCGTTACTTGGCAAATAAATACCCATATCTATATCGCCGGCAGTAACACCTGCTTTGAGCTCTTCTATTGTATTAAAGGTTTTACTGCCCTTATAAAGTTCAAAGCTTTTGTGGTAAAACACTTTGTTGGTAAATTCTGGTGCGTATTCACCATTAATAATTACGTAAGTATTAACTTTTTGGTCAGCTTCAAGTGCCGCTTGCGAACTAATAAAAGCCATAACGGCAAAAATTATTGGGAAAATAAGTACTGGCAGCGCCACAACAAACATAAGCGTTTTTTTGTCGCGAAGGAGCTCTTTTAATTCCTTTTTATATACTTCAAACATTATGCTTCTCCGTTAATATGTTCATAAACGCTTGGTTTAACTCTTCACTGTTTCCGGCTTGTTTAAACTCTTCAACTGTGCCATCAAAGCAGCTTATGCCTTCGTTAATTACCGCTACACGGTCACATAACAATGCGACTTCATCTAAATGATGGGTAGAAAAAATAACCGGTGTGCCTTGTGCTTTTAAACCTTTGATAAATTCGATCACTGTTTGTGTGGTCATGATATCAAGGCCTGTTGTAGGCTCATCGAGCACAACTACTTTTGGGCGATGTACAACTGCACGGGCTATATTTGCTTTTTGTTTCATACCAGTTGATAAATTTTCAGCGCGCTTATCTATAAATTTATGCATATCGAGTAATGTAAAAAGCTCATCACAACGTGATGCTATATCGCTTTTTTTCATCCCGTGAAGTTTTGCAAAGTACTCTATGTTTTCTTTAACGGTCAGACGACCATACAAGCCAGTAGAGCCTGATAAAAACCCAATCGACTTTCGCCCTAAAAGAGGTTTTTTAACAATATCGTTGCCAGCAATTGTAATAGAGCCTTCATCGGGCTTTAAGGCTGTTGAGATCATTCTTAAGGTGGTTGTTTTACCTGCGCCATTAGGGCCTAACAACCCTAATACTTCGCCTTCAGCGCAGCGAAAACTGACATCTCGTACTGAATGAAAGTAGTCTTTATCTTCACGCGGATCGATATCATCTACTTTATTTTTTTTATGGTCTTTCGTCAGCTTAAAACGTTTTTTAAGCCCGGCAACTTCTATCATGCGCATGTCCTTCGTTTGGGTCTAAAGTAATCCGTATTATTGTAAAATGTGTCGTTTTTATTATCTTCATGCCAGCCAGGCACACCTAATAATGGTAAAGGCGAAAGGTGTGAGTTATCGGCTAAGCAATGTTCTATTTTAATCTTCTCATAAAGTACTTGATCAAGGTACTGGTATTGCATTGCTAAATCTTTACAAAATATTTCGTCGGGCACATTTATAAATAATGCTTTTCCTGTGAGCCCTATATAAGGGCGAGTCAACATTTCGTAATTGGCATGACCAAACATAAAAGCCTGAATTGACTCTCCCCACTCATGGCGGTGCTCTACAAATGCTTTGTGCCATTGATGATCGCGCAGCCAGGTTTGCCATTTACTTTCACTAATGGCCAGTACAACACCACATTCATCAAATAGTGTGAGTGCGTTTCTGTGTTTGGTGCGCTTAGTTAAACCATATTCGGCAATGTCCTGAACATGCCGATGATTTATAAGTGATTTTGTTTTAGGAAATAAGCACCAAATAAAACCACCGAATAGATCGTGCCAATTTTCTGTCCGTGTGGGTACTTCACCCGTTTCAAAAATTACTTGTTCGTAATAGCGCTCAGCAAAGTCTATTTGTGCATCGTCAACAAACTGTATCGGTAAATTATTCTCGTTCGTTGCATTTAAATAAGGAGTAAACCATTTTGGTGAAGGCCATTGAGTTTGCTCATTAAGTTTAAACAAGCTGTTTAGGTGATTAAATGCACCCGTTTTTAGGCAATTGGGTTGCCATTGTTCAGGAGGAGTAAAACGCTTCATTATTATAAATTTCTAACTTGTATAGGCCTTTAATTTTGTAACAGTTTACCGCAAAAGCTAGCCCTACTTAATAGAAGTTAATATACTTATTTAATCTTAAAACAATAATCGAGTTAATATGAAACGCAATTTATCTCTCACACTTCTTGCCAGCGCTGTTTTAGCTGGCTGTGCAGCAACAAGCATAACTCCTTCAGATGTAACTAATGGCTATAACAGTATTAAAGCCGATGAGTTAGCAAAACACATAAAAGTATTGGCATCTGACGAATTTGGTGGCCGAGCGCCTTCGTCACCTGGCGAAAAGCTAACATTAGATTATTTAACAACCCAATTTAAAGCATTGGGTTTTGAGCCTGGCAATGGTGATAGCTTTTTACAAGAAGTCCCCCTTGTATCACTAGAAGCTGATTCAAACATGGTTTTATCAATTGGTGGCAAAGATTACCAATACAAAAAAGACATGGTTATGGGCAGTAGCCGCATTAGTGAAAAAGAAGGCATTGAAAACTCTGAGCTCGTATTTGTAGGCTACGGCGTTAATGCACCAGAGTATAACTGGAACGACTACGAAGGAATTGATGTTAAAGGTAAAACCGTGGTCATGCTTGTAAATGATCCTGGTTTTGCAACTAAAGATCCAGCTTTATTTACTGGCGACGCAATGACTTATTACGGTCGTTGGACCTACAAATATGAAGAGGCAAGTCGCCAAGGTGCTGCAGGCGCTATTATTATTCACGAAACAGCACCCGCTTCATATCCTTGGTCGGTTGTTGAAAATTCGTGGAGTGGCGAGCAATTTGGTTTTCAAAAAGAAAACAACAATATGGACCGTGTTGCTGTAGAAGGCTGGGTTACTAGTGATGTGGCTAAAGAGCTTTTCAGTAAAGCTGGTTTAGATTTCGATACCGTTAAAGAAAATGCCGCAAAAGGTGCTTATCATGTCGATATGGGTGATTTAGCCGCGTCTGTTAATGTGAGTAATACAATTAAAACGTCAGTGTCTTACAACTTTATTGCGACATTACCGGGCAGCGAATCGCCAGACGAACATGTTGTATATTCAGCGCATTGGGATCACTTAGGCACAGATACAAGCCGCAAAGGTGACCAAATTTATAACGGTGCTCACGATAACGCAACGGGTACTGCAGGCTTAATAGAAGTTGCAGAAGCATTTACTAAATTGCCAAAGCACCCTAGCCGCTCAATGACATTTTTAGCAGTAACCGCTGAAGAGCAAGGGTTACTTGGCTCTAAGTATTACGCCGCAAACCCTGTTATTGCAGCTAACAAGACGGTTGCTAATATCAATATGGATAGCTTAAATTTATTGGGCAAAGTAAAAGATATGAGTGTGGTAGGCATTGGTAAATCTCAAATGGATGAGTTTTTAGCTAATGCAGCAAAAGATCAAGGTAGAACTTTATCAGGCGATCCTAAACCATCGTCGGGTGGTTATTACCGTTCTGATCATTTTGCGTTTGCCAATATGGGCATACCTGCAATGTACGCTGGTGGTGGTACTCAAGCAGCGGATGAAGAAACAGCCAATTATCGCAAGCGAATGAGCTTAGTATTACGCGGTTGTTACCACCAGCCTTGTGACCGTTACCGCGATGAGTGGGATTTATCGGGCGCTGTTCAAGACTTACAATTATTTTATAAAGTAGGTTTTGATATTTCTGAGCAAGAGCAATGGCCTACTTGGAATTCAAATTCAGAATTTCAACGCAAATAGCCTAGAATTTAATATCGAAAAACTCAATGTGAGTAATCGATTTAAATACAATTAAATGATATTGATTATCATTTACTAAAATTATACAGTGTTACCCTGTTTATTAATTTGGTAACACTGTATGAACTCAATTACACAAATAGGACTAATTACGCCCGCTTCAATACGCTTTGTTAGCCAAAATAAACGCTTATTACTCCCTCTTTTTTTGTTGGTGTGTTTTGCTGTGCCATCACTTCGTGATATTGCAATTACCGCACTTAGCGACGCTTTTTTTCAAGTCAGTGTATTTGTTGCTGCTACGTTACTGATTTATTACTACGCTATTGAGCGTTTACCTCAGTTGGAGCTTAGTTATCTAAGTGCTAAGTCACCGGCATTAGAGGTCTTTTTTGCGGCTTTACTAGGTGCCTTACCAGGCTGCGGGGGCGCTATAATAGTGGTTACACAATTTACCAAAGGCCAAGCAAGCTTTGGGGCTATTGTTGCCGTACTAACAGCAACAATGGGCGATGCTGCATTTTTACTTTTAGTTACACGCCCTACTGAGGGCGCTGTAATAATGGCTATAGGATTAGTTGTTGGAACTATATGTGGTGCTTTTGTAAATATAGTTCATAAACACGACTTTTTACGCCCTTCATTAAAAGAACAAACCCGCCAAGTTAAAATATTGCCTACCCGCATTATTAGAGTCAGTAAACCTGTTTGGATGTTAGCGATTTTTCCAAGTTTAATTATCGCGTTTTTAATCGCATTTAACGTGGACTTTAACCAATTTGGAAGGCACACAAGCACTGGAATACATTTATTTGGTGCGGGCATGGCTCTATTTATCGTAACGGTATGGGCTTACTCGTCTAAGGGCGAAACATATAAACAAATTACCAGTGAAGAGGATGAATGCAATCCATCCTCTAAAGTAATTAAAGTGCTCCAAGACACACACTTTGTGACTGCATGGGTAGTGGCGTCGTTTATGTTATTTGAAATACTCGTGAATGTAGCCGGACTTGATTTAAAAACATGGTTTGCCCACTACGCTTATTTAGCACCGCTGATTGCTGTGATCATTGGTTTTTTACCCGGTTGTGGACCGCAAATAATAGTCACCACGCTTTATATACAGGGGATTATTCCATTTAGCGCTTTAACAGCCAATGCAATTTCAAACGACGGAGATGCGTTATTCCCTGCAATTGCGTTAGCCCCTAAAGCCGCAATAATAGCCACTTTATATACCGCACTTCCTGCACTCGGAGTTGGCTATGGTTTGTATTTTATTTCGTATTAAATTTTAGGCATAAAAAAGCTCAGCGAACACTGAGCTTTTAGGTTAAAACTTTACTTTATACAGCAGCAGGTTCTGCTGCTAACTCTTTTGGATTAGGGCCATAATCGTTCTCGCCCTCGTGTGAATCTTGTGCAAGGAACACAATTAAAACAATCCAACCAATAATTGGCACTAACCACAGAAGCTGCCACCAGCCTGATCGGCCAGTATCGTGTAAACGGCGTGCACCTGCGCTCAATTGAGGGATCAATAAAGCCAAGCTATATATTGTGCTTACAAACATCGTGTTTGTAATACCATCTACAACACTTGTTAATAGTGAAAAAATAATATTAATTAGCATAAACATCCAAAATGCTTTGCGGCGATTACGTCCTGAAAAATCTGCGTAGCTACGCAGTGCGTTCATATAATGTTCCATAATATTTCCTTAGTGTTATTTTTTATATTCCCTAACGGGGTCGTTAAATTACTTATTAGTAACATTTGTATCTTAATTAAAAACGGTTTGCTTTAAAACAAAAAACCAGCAAATTGCTGGTTATTTATTAGGGCGTGTTGACCTTTGCGGATTGAAATTTGTTCAATCTAGGGTCGATTAAATCGCGGCGCGAGGTTTGTAACCTAGTGGGCTAAGTAAAAACCGAGTAACAAAGAGTTTATCGCCCCTAGGCAGAACCCGAAGGGCAGCGGATGTTTGGCATTTATGCTGCGTTATCGCCTATTTATGGGGAATAACCACACTTCATAGGCTCTGCCTTGCCTAAAAACCAAACATACTGCTGCAAATTCAACCATCAAAGATCAACACGCCCTAGGTTTAAACAATTATATTTTTAACTCATTGCCATCATCATTGCCGATGGATTTTCTAAGTACGATTTCCATAAGTTATTAAAGCGAGCAATTGTTCCGCCATCAATAACACGGTGATCACCAGACCAACTAACTTGCATAATGGCCTTACTCACAACATGGCCGTTTTCATCAAAGCGTGGTAAATGCTGCAATTTACCTAGCGCTACAATAGCAACTTCAGGTTTATTAATAATTGGTGTGGCAATTGTGCCGCCAATTGCACCTATGTTTGAAATGCTAATAGTACCGCCTTTTAAGTCTTCAGGTGGTACTCGCCCTTCGCGAGCGGACTCAGTAAGGCGTGTAAGTTCATTAGCCACATCAACAATATTTTTACTTTGGCACGACTTAATATTTGGTACCAATAAGCCAATTTTAGAATCGACTGCTATACCAATATTATGATCGTCAAAATAAGTGAGCTCAGAGCAATCTTCATTTACCTTAGAATTAAGAACCGGGAATTCTTTCATCGCAAGCGACAGTGCTTTAACAAAGAAAGGCATCATAGTGAGCTTAACGCCTTGTGCTTTGTATTGCTCTTTCATTGAAGCTCTTAAGGCAATAAGGTCTGTTAAATCTATTTCATCACAAAATGTAAAATGTGGAATGGTTGAAACAGAAGCAACCATTTGTTTTGCCATCGCCGCTTTTATGCCTTTAATTGGCTCTACACGCACGCCAGAGCTCTGCGTTTTACTTTGTGTGTTGGCTACATTGCTATTAAGCGGTGATGTATCAATACTGTTAGGTACTTCACCTTTAATAAACTCTTCTATATCTTGCTTATAGATACGTCCATTTTTACCACTACCTGGCACTTGTGTTAAATCAACATCAAGCTCGCGTGCTTTTCGTCTAACAGCCGGTGATGCAACGGCTTTTGTGTTAACCACTTTTACTGTTTGGTTAACTTTTACTGGTGCTGCCTGCTCTGCTGCATTGGTCTGCGCTTTTACTACGGCTTGGTTTACATCTATGTTTTGCTTAGGTGCACTTCCAGCAATAGTCATTTGAAACAGTGGGCTATGTACTTTAGCTATTTCGCCTTTCTGGTAATACAGCTTTTGCACGGTACCGGTGTACTTTGCCGGTATTTGCACAAGGGCTTTATCAGTCATTACATCGCAAACAGCTTGATCTTCTTCAATTTCATCGCCTTCGGCTACTAACCAGTCGACTATTTCGCATTCAACAATCCCTTCGCCAATATCTGGTAAAATAAAATCTTCTAATTGTTCACCTGTATTGTTGTTTTGGGGTGCACTGTTATGCTCTTGCGTTTCAACGTCAGCCGCTTCGCCTGCTACATCCATTGCAAACAAGGGTGCATGCACTTTAGCTATTTCGCCTTTTTGATGGTAGAGCTTTGTAATTACTCCATCGTGCACAGCAGGTATTTGTACTAGGGCTTTGTCGGTCATCACGTCACAGATGGGTTGATCTTCACAAACGCTATCCCCTTCTTTTACCAGCCATTCAACCACTTCGCACTCAACAATGCCTTCACCAATATCGGGTAATATAAAATCTTTAGCCATGGGAACCCCTAAAAATCCATTGATTGTTTAATTGCAGCTAATACTTTGAGCGCATCAGGCACGTACTCTTTCTCAAGCGCCAGTGGGTAAGGTGTATCTAAACCACACACACGTAAAATAGGTGACTCTAAATGGAGGAAACACGCTTGTTGAATTGAGGCAGCTATTTCTGCACCAAATCCATTTGTAATAGGTGCTTCATGGCTTATCACTAAACGGCCAGTTTTAGTGACTGATTTAGCAATTGTGTCTATATCCCACGGCAAAATACTACGTAAATCTATAACCTCACAATGTATGCCTTGCTCGCTTGCTTGTTTTGCAGCATCTTCAATAATTTCCATTTGAGCGCCCCAAGCAAGTACTGTAATGTCACTACCTTCTTGCACGACTTCAGCTTTACCTAACTCAATTGAATAATCTTCTTCAGGTACTTCACCCGTCGATGCGCGGTACAAACGTTTAGGCTCAAAAAATATAACCGGATTGTCATCTTTAATACTTGCACGCAGTAAACCTTTAGCTTGATATGGGTTACGTGGCACCACTATTTTTAGACCTGGCGTATGTGCAAAGTAAGCTTCTGGTGATTGCGAATGATATAAACCACCAGCAATACCACCACCATATGGTGTGCGTACAGTTAAGTTACCTACATTAAACTCATTACCACTACGGTATCTGAATTTTGCTGATTCATTTACTATTTGGTCAAAGGCCGGGAATATATAATCTGCAAATTGAATTTCAGCTAATGCGGGGGCACCAAATGCCGCTAAACCATTTGCAAAACCTAAAATACCTTGCTCAGTTAGAGGCGTATTAAATACACGGTGTTTTCCGTATTTTTCTTGTAAACCTGAGGTCGCTCTAAATACACCACCAAAATACCCAACATCTTCGCCAAATATACACGCTTGCGGGTGTTCATTCATGGTTATATCTAGAGCAGAATTAATTGCATGTAGCATGTTCATTTTAGCCATTACTTAATTCTCCCTGCAGTAACTGGGTAAGCATCTGGGTGCTTTTGTATATGTTCTTTTAGTTCATTGTATTGACGAACAAGTGAAGGGATTGGCGTATCGTAAACATCTGATACTAGCTCTTCTAAAGCTGGCTTTTGCACTACTTCTGCACGCTTTAATGCTGCTAATATATCTTCACGTATAGACTCTTTTGCTTTTAAATCGTCCTCTTCGTTGAGCCATTGCTGTTTTATTAGCCACTTTTTAAATTTTTCTATTGGGCATGTTTTGTAATTAGCCTCTTCGTCTTTTGAACGGTAACCACTTGGGTCATCAGACGTAGAGTGAGCGCCTAAGCGGTAAGCTATTGATTCAATTAAAACAGGTTCGCCTTGTGTTGAGGCAATTTCACGTGCTTTTTGCGTTGCCGCAAACACAGCAAGTGCGTCAGTGCCATCGACCCTAATTGTTTTAATGCCATAACCCACACCACGTGAAGCAATACCATCACCTTTAAATTGCTCATCTGCCGGGGTCGAAATCGCATAGCCGTTGTTACGTGCAAAAAATATCACCGGTGCTTTATGCACTGCAGCCATGTTTAATCCTGCATGAAAGTCACCTTCAGATGCAGCGCCTTCGCCAAAGTAACAAATAGTAACGTTATCAATCGTGCTTGCAAGCTCACCTGTTTTCGCATCTATATGCTTTACTTTTTGTCCATATGCATACCCTGTAGCTTGTGGTATTTGTGTGCCAAGAGGAGAAGAAATAGTCATATAGTTTAATTCGTTCGAACCATAATGAATTGGCATTTGACGACCTTTGCCTAAATCTAATTCATTTGAAAACATTTGGTTCATAAATTGGTCTAGCGTAAAACCACGGTAATGCAGTGCAGCTTGCTCACGGTATTGCGCCATTATCATGTCTTCTTGGTCAAGCGCAGCAGCGGATGCCGTAACGGCTGCTTCTTCACCTAAACATTGCATGTAAAAGCTTACTCGGCCTTGGCGCTGAGCACCTTGCATACGTTCATCTAATAAACGTATAAAACGCATAGTCTCATAAAGTTTAATTGCGGTATGTTTTGAAATAGCGGGTGCTGTCGCACTTGGGTGAATGTCGCCATCCTCAGTTAAAATACTAAGGGTTGGAATATTAAGCGCATTGCCATCAATAAATTCTAGCGCATGGTTAATATTCAGCGATACGTTATTTGGATTACTCATAACCTACCTTCTGTTGTTGTCAGTAACATAGTGCCCCTTTTACATTATTATTATGGGTGATCATTGCTGAATAAACTTTGCAATATCTGCACTATATTTAATTAAAGCTGCCAACACTTTACGTTAACGTAAAGTGTTATTCAACAAATCTGTGACGAAACAAAAGTAAATATTGGTTAAATAAGTGGCAAGTTAACAATACAGCTACTTAAATTATTAGTAATCAGTTAGTTAACTTGCAGGACAAAGAGGTCTAATGAGTTGAATTATACAAAGTTACTGTCTATAGCCATTGGAACAACGGTGAGTAATGCACGTTGCCCTAAGGCTACTTTTGCATTTGGGAATATGATTGATTCTCCTTCAACGTCCGCATAATAAGGAGTATTACCATCGGTTGCGAGCAGTTCTCCTTTTGCAAAGCCAGTAAAGTTCTCTGCATCATCAGAAAATGGAAAACTAAAATCTTCTTGAGTACGATTAATTGTACGATGAACAGCGAACAGCTCAAAATCGTTTGCATTAAATTGTGGGTATTCAACATCTTTTTGACTAATTAATGCAGTTAACGTTTGTTTTGTTTTTTCAAAACGTGTCATATCGTTTTGGCCAAATGGTTTTACTTGCCCAAGCTCAACTGTAAACGAATCTGCACCATGAACAAAGGATGAGTAATAACTAAATGTTGTCGCTGGCGACTTCATCATTAATATAGTATTTACACCACAACTTAGTAAAAACTGTAGCTGTGATTTTTTCCATGGTTTACCGTGCAAAAATGGATACACGGCAAATTTTTCATTTTTTGAACCACGAATAGCCGTGTGCAAATCGTAATGACTGCGCTCACTGCCCTTTTCCCCTCTGGCAAAAAAGTCAGTTACGTAGCGTTCAAGTTTTGCCGCTCGAACGCGCTCGTCATTCATTTCAACACCATCAACCGTGTGGTGTCCATTAAATAAACGATTAAGATTTTCTTCTACAAAGCGCAAACCAATATTAATTGATTTAGGGTTACCGTATATAAACAGGACTCGCTGATTAAGCTCAAGGTTTTGGGAAATAATTTGCTTTATTAGCTCATCACAAATTTCAATAGGCGCCGTTTCGTTACCGTGTACAGCACTTGATAACACAATATCTTTTGAGGTAGTAACCGCTGGCTGAAACTCAATAACCCCAGTATCGTGTACATTAACTTGGGTTCCATTGTTGAGCGTAAACTGGCTCGGTGCTAAGTGCCATTCATTATCTCGGCTAATGGTTAGAAAATCACCGGTTGATTGCAATAAATTTAAATAATCGGGTGTGGCTGACATAATAAAAGCCCTTTATAGTGTGAGAGATACAAAAAAACGGCTGAATAATTCAGCCGTTTTTAAATAGTTTAAGCAGGTTTAGCTAATAACTGAATCAACTAATTGTTTAGCTTCTTTTTCTAAAAGAGCTAAATGTGCTTCGCCTTTAAATGATTCTAGGTATATTTTATAAATATCTTCAGTACCTGATGGGCGAGCAGCAAACCAGCCATTTTCTGTAACAACTTTTAAGCCGCCAATCGCTGCATTGTTACCAGGAGCATGAGTTAATTTTTGTAAAATAGGCTCTCCAGCTAACGTTTCGGCTTTCACGTCGTCTGCACTTAAAGCTTTTAAACGCGATTTTTGTGCACTACTTGCTGGCGCATCTAGACGCTTATAAAGTGGCGATCCAAATTCTTGTTCTAGCTCTTTATAAAGCGCTGATGGTGTTTTACCCGTTACTGCAAGTATTTCAGCTGCAAGTAAACCCATAATAAAGCCGTCTTTGTCAGTACACCATACGCTGCCATCAAAGCGTAAAAACGCAGCGCCTGCACTTTCTTCGCCACCAAAAGCAAGATTACCTTTGTTTAGGCCTTCAACAAACCATTTAAAGCCTACCGGAACTTCTTTTACCTTTCGCTTATTGCGCGCTACAACACGATCAATCATCGAACTCGAAACAAGCGTTTTACCAATCTCTACGTTAGTATTCCACTCGCGATGGTTTAATAGGTAATCAATAGCAACAGCTAAAAAATGATTCGGATTCATCAGGCCATCGGGTGTAACAATGCCATGACGGTCGTAATCAGGGTCGTTACCAATCGCTATATCAAAATCGTCTTTTAATTTAATTAAATTAGCCATCGAGTAAGGCGATGAACAATCCATACGTATCTTGCCATCTTTATCAAGTGGCATAAATGCAAAACGCGGATCAACGCTGTCGTTTACTACGGTTAGATCTAAATTATATTTTTGCGTAATGACTGGCCAAAAATTTATACCTGAACCACCTAATGGATCAATGCCTATTTTAACGCCCGCATCACTAATTGCTTTTAAGTTAACGATATTCTCTAAATCGTTAATATACGGAGTCATTAAATCTTCGTAGCGGATAAACCCTGAGCGAGAAGCTTTAGCGAACGGGAAAAGCTCAACCTCGACTAAATCTTCAAGTAATAACTTGTTAGCCCTGTCTTCAATCCAGTTAGTTACGTCTGTATCAGCAGGCCCGCCGTTAGGTGGGTTATATTTAAAGCCGCCATCTTCAGGAGGGTTATGTGAAGGCGTAACAACAATGCCATCTGCAAGCTCATTAGGATTGCGTTTATTGTGACAAACAATTGCATGGCTAATAACAGGAGTTGGAGTAAAGTCGCCATCTTGCTGAGTAATTACTTGCACTTCGTTAGCGACAAGCACTTCAATTGCAGAGTTAAAGGCAGCTTCACTAAGCGCATGGGTATCTTTACCTAAAAATAATGGTCCAAAAATATCGTTTTGTTTACGGTAATCACAAATGGCTTGTGTAATTGCTAAAATATGGGATTCATTAAATTTTACATCATAAGAGCAGCCGCGGTGTCCAGATGTACCAAAGGCAACGCCATGCTCTGGGTTTTGCTCTAAGTCTGGCTCATTTAAATAATAAGCCGAAACTAATTTAGGAACATTAACAAGTGCTGATTGTGGAGCAGTTTTGCCTGCGCCTGAGTGAATAGCCATTATATTTCCTTACAGGTAATCGCGAATTTTTTCAGCTTGCTCTGCACTGTAACCTAGGCAAAGAGCTACTTCATGAAGCATCATTTTTTTACGTGTTGTATTAGAGTTAGTCATTACCCAATATTCACTGTCGGTGATATTTTTAGGGTTCATGCTACTTCCACTATTTACTAAATCTTCTTTGCTCGTTGCGAAATAAACACGGTCACGGCCTTTAATATCCAACACAGCAGAAAAATCAGATTTATGAGTGCGATAAAAAGCACTTAAAATAAATAAGAAGCGACCCACCACGCCTTTTTGCATTGCTAGTTCTTCTTTATTTAATACATTAAAAACGTTAGCATTTTTTTGCTTCACTGGTGTGACAGTTTTTGGAACTTCAGCTTCTGCTACAGCGTGCTTTAATTCTGGCGCAGTAGATGGCGCAGATGTAGTTGTTGTTTGTTGATTTTGTGTTATTTCTACGTCAGCGGTTAATTGTTTTTCGCCGCTCATGTTTAATAAACGACGCAAAATTGTGGATGCACTTTCACCAATACTTTGCGTGTTGCTGGCAATGTATTGATATAACTCGTCGTCTATGTCGATTTGTTTCATGGTCTTCCTGTCATTACGGGTCACATTTTTTTCTCACGCCTGATTATACCCAATCCAATAATAAATGCGAGTTACAACAAGCACTCGCAGGCATTTCGAAAATCTATAACTAGTTAGGTAAATTTTTAGTCAATAAATTTCTCTAATTTTCGAATATCATTTAATAAAATGGTTAATTAGACACTATTTTTTGCTTTTTTAAGTATTGCTCGGCAAACTAAGGCGAAATTTTTAGGAGCAATGTATGCAGCTAAATTATAAGCAACTGGGACAAGGTCCTGATGTTATTTTAATACATGGACTATTTGGTTCATTAGAAAACCTGAACGTAATTGCTAAACCGTTAAGTGAGCATTTTACAGTTACCAATGTAGATTTGCGAAACCATGGCCTCTCCCCTCACAGTGATGAGATGAGTTATCCTGCTATGGCAAAAGACATTGTTGAGTTACTTCGACACTTGAATATAAAAAAAGCACATATAATTGGTCATTCTATGGGTGGCAAGGTTGCTATGGAGCTTGCATTAACTCAACCCGAGTTGATTGAAAAATTAATTGTGCTTGATATAGCACCCGTTACCTACCCACCGCGGCATACTAAGATATTGCAGGCGCTCAACGCAGTTGCATCTGAGCATATAGAAGACAGAAAGCATGCTGACGATTTAATGCAGCCTTATATTGACGAACTTGGCGTTCGTCAGTTTTTATTAAAAAGCCTAGCTAAAAATGAAGCAGGAAAATTAACGTGGCGATTCAACTTACCTGTTCTAGATAAGAAATATTCAAATATACTCTCAAACGTTAATGAAAACAATTCTTGTTTGTGCGATACTCTTTTTATCAAAGGTAACGATTCAGATTATATTTTACCCGAGTACCGCACTGCAATTGTCACGCGTTTCAAGAATACGAAAGCAAAAATCATTCACGGTGCTGGTCATTGGTTACATGCGCAAAAACCTATGGCTGTAAATAAGGCAATAAGTGACTTTTTAATTCAAAATTAAAGTAATTTTAATCGCTTGTTTTTGAATGCACGTACTAAATATATGAATATTTTTGTGCTATAGTACGCGCCGTTTAATTTAAAGGTTATACGTTGATGGTCAGTCAGTTAATTAACGAATTTGATACCCTAGGGTTGTATTTTGGCTTAGCCGGTATTTTGATATTCATCGGCTTGGCAATTAAAGACGTACTTAAAAGTGGTAATGTACCTAAGTTTGGTCGCTATATAGTATGGACTGTACTCTTTTTAGGCTGTTCAGGCTTTATTGCTAAAGGACTTATTCAAGTATTTTGGCAAGGCGCAGGTGTAGGTTAGGCATGGCGAAGTCAGAAACAGATAGAACAACACTCGATTTATTTGAATACGAAAAGCGTCCAGGCCGACCTAAGACCAATCCTCTTTCGCGGGATATGCAGTTAAAGGTTAATAAACGTAATCAAATAAAAAGAGACAAAGCACGTGGTTTAAAACGTGTTGAATTTAAAGTTTCATCGCAGTTGTATCAAGCGTTAAGTGATATGGCAGATGCACAAAATATTAGCCGCAGTGCGCTGATTGAAACGATTTTACAAGAAAGATTGGCTATTGATACATAAAAGGTTATAAATCCATGGCAAGTGTAGGCATTTTTTTCGGAAGTGACACAGGTAACACAGAACACGTAGCAAAAATGATCCAAAAAGAATTGGGTAAAAAGCTTGTGGCTGTGCATGATATTGCAAAAAGCTCTAAAGAAGAGATTGCAGATTTTGATTTAATCTTATTTGGTATTCCAACGTGGTACTACGGCGAAGCACAATGTGATTGGGATGATTTTTTCCCTGAGCTTGAAGAAGTAGACTTTGAAGGCAAACTTGTTGCTATTTTCGGTTGTGGTGATCAAGAAGATTATGCTGAATACTTCTTAGACGCTATGGGCATGATCAACGATATTGTTACTGAACGTGGTGCTATTGTTGTAGGTCACTGGCCTACTGAAGGCTACGATTTCGAAGCCTCAAAAGGTATGGCAGACGATAATCACTTTGTCGGTTTAGGTATTGATGAAGATCGTCAACCAGAACTCACAGAGCAACGCGTAAAAGCATGGTCTGCTCAAGTATTTGATGAAATGTGTTTAAGCGAGCTTGCCGACTAATCCATCCGATATACCGCTAACTGTTTAAATAGTTATCAAACAGTTAGCGTTTTCTTTATTTACTGCAATATAAATCATTTCTTCTTTGCACTTGAGGCCTAGGCACGTTATCCTATTTGTTGCTTATGTATCGTGAGCATCTTTGCAAGATGTCTAGTATAACCAAATAAAATTGAGACAGATTTAATGACTGATCATAACTTGGAACTTAAAAAAGCCGGTTTAAAAGTGACTTTACCGCGTATTAAAATTTTAGAGATTTTACAGTCTCCAGATAACCAACACATCAGTGCTGAAGATGTTTACAAAATTCTTTTGGATTTAGGTGAAGAAATTGGCCTTGCAACTGTATATCGCGTACTCAACCAATTTGATGATGCAGGCATTGTAAGCCGTCATCACTTTGAAGGCGGGAAGTCGGTATTTGAATTATCGGGTAGTACTCACCACGATCACTTAGTATGTTTAAAGTGTGGAAAAGTTGTTGAGTTTGAAGATGAGATGATTGAACGTCGCCAGCTTGAAATAGCTCAAGAAAACGGAATTACTTTAACAAACCACTCTTTATACCTTTATGGAGAGTGTGATGATAAAGCTGCATGTAAAGCGTTTAGTGATGCAAATAGTTAGTATATCCTAGCTATAAAAAAACCTGCTATTTGCAGGTTTTTTTGTGCCTATTATTTAAAGTATTACTACACCCACAAGTGAGCGGGCGCAGTAAAAATAAGCTTATTGTGTTTTAGACCATGAGTCACGAAGACCTACTGTTTGGTTAAACACAACATTTTCTGACTTAGAATCTCTTGAAAAGTAACCGGTACGTTCAAACTGGAACCCCTGCTCTGCTTGTGAATTAGCAAGCGAAGGCTCAAGTTTAGCATTAGTTAAAACAACTAATGATTCTGGATTTAATGTTGTTTCAAACTCATCAGCTGCAGCTGGGTTTGGCACATTAAATAAACGATCGTACAGACGAACTTCAGCTGTAATAGCCTCAGAAGCTGATACCCAATGAATAACGCCTTTAACTTTACGACCATCACTTGGGTTTTTGCCTAGTGTTTCATTATCGTAAGTACAATAAATAGTGGTTATTTCACCGTTTTCGTCTTTTTCTACACGATTAGCTTTAATAACATAAGCGCCACGTAAACGAACCTCTTTATCGAGCACTAAACGTTTAAACTTATTATTTGCTTGCTCTTTAAAGTCTTCTCGTTCAATGAATATTTCACGCGTAAATGGCACATCGCGGCGAGCCATTTCTTCCTTATTAGGATGATTAGCCACCGATAACGTTTCTATGGTATCTGCATCGTAGTTTTCGATGATCACTTTAACCGGATCCAGTACAGCCATCGCGCGAGGAGCATTTTCATTTAAGTCATCACGAATACACGCTTCTAGCATACCCATTTCAACCATATTCTCTTGCTTTGTAACCCCTATTCGTAAACAAAATTCACGAATTGAAGCCGGTGTATAACCACGGCGACGTAAACCTGCAATCGTAGGCATACGTGGATCATCCCAACCTTCAACGTAGTTATTTACAACAAGGTCATTTAACTTACGTTTAGACATAATTGTGTATTCGAGGTTTAAGCGAGAAAACTCAATTTGCTGTGGATGACATTCAATGCTGATGTTATCAAGTACCCAGTCGTATAAACGGCGATTATCTTGGAACTCTAATGTACATAGTGAGTGCGTAATACCCTCGATTGCATCAGAAATACAATGCGTGAAATCGTACATTGGGTAAATACACCATTTATCGGCAGTTTGATGGTGATGAGCAAAACGAACACGATAAATAATTGGATCGCGAAGCACCATAAACGAGCTTGCCATATCAATTTTTGCACGAAGAACACATTCGCCTTCTTTGAAATCACCCGCACGCATTTTTTCAAATAATGCTAAGTTTTCTTCAGGAGATGTATCTCTGTATGGGCTATTTTTACCTGGCTCCGTTAAAGTTCCGCGGTATTCACGTGCTTGGTCTGCTGTTAAAAAACAAACATAAGCTAACCCTTTGTTTATAAGCTCAACAGCATAGCCGTATAAAATATCAAAATAATTAGAAGAATACTTTATATCACCATCCCAGTTAAACCCTAACCATTGAACGTCCTCTTTTATAGAATTAACGTAGTTAATGTCTTCTTTTTCTGGGTTTGTATCGTCAAATCGTAAGTTACATAAACCGTTATAATCTTTTGCAATACCGAAATTTAAGCAAATTGATTTTGCATGGCCTATGTGTAAAAAACCATTGGGCTCAGGTGGAAAGCGCGTGTGCGTTGCAGCATGCTTTTTACTTGCTAAGTCTTCATCAATTCGGGTTCTAATAAAGTTACTTGGGCGATTCTCAATTTCCGCCATAGGAGTACGATCCTCTAAATATTACTTAATTACAAAACTAATGCATTATTACAAAAACAGTCACTAACATACAGCAATAGATTACGGTTTATCTTACTTATTGATTAACTTTAATTCATCTAATCTGTTTTTAACGAATAAAGTTTGTTTTAGCGCAATATTTAATTCATAGAAGCGCTTTATAGTGCGTCAATACCGTACTTTATAAGGATTAAGAGATGGCTACACTTAACCAGCACCGTGTTTATATACCTAGTAATGCACGTGCTAATCATTACTTACTCGCAGAAATTACCCCTAACGATAGTTTTTACTCAAGCTTCAACTCAATAAACTGTTGTTACGAAAGAATAGCACGCCAATTATTTGCAGCATGCGATGAATATGAACTCCATAACGTGCATATTTTAGCAAACGACAAACTTCCTGTTGTCAGATTCCATGATGAGTCATATCAGTTAGAAACTAATAAGCAAATGCTTATATTTTATAACCCACGCTATCACGAGGCACATAAACTCTATTATTCAACGAACACGCAAAGTAAAAAGGTACGCTTACTCTTTTTAGCTACGGGTGATGATATACGAGCTAACTCCGCTGTATTTCACAAAAAAGTCCAAAAAGTATTAACAGTGATGCAAGAACAATTATTTATTGATCAACCCCAATTTAAAGTGCGTGATCATCAACATTTAACTTACGACTTATTTGCTAAAGATAAAGGTAACAAAGAAACCTACGGCTACAAATTAAGAAGTTTGTACCCAAGGTATCAAAATCGCCAATGTGAAATACCTATAAACCATGCCGAGATGACATGCACGACATTTTCTATCCCTGTATCAAGGGCTATTAAAACTCAATTTCAAACTTTAATTAATAATGGCGATTTTAAACAATTTTATAATTACTTTTTAGATAGCTTCAAACGGTGCTGCGAGCTTAATAAGCTAACACATGGGGCATTAATAGCTAATGGTGCCAAACCTATTGTTAGAAATAGTAAAGTGGATATTAACGAAGGAAACGAAGAGCTTCAAAAGCTGAGCTTTGACATAGACTCAGATAAAACACAGCTAAAGTGCTTTTACGATGAACAAAGATTAGTTGAAACAATTCATTTTGTTATTGCAGCTGCCAATCATAACAAGCAAGAAATTGGTTATGGCAAATTTATGAATCAGGTTGAAAAAACGATTTTTCAACTTTGTGATGAGCTAGATATAAATAAAGAAAGACAAGATCTAACTGTCAGGTTTTTTCAACATATCAGTTACCCGTTTTAATTAAGTGCTCAAAACAAAAAGGCTCGCAAATGCGAGCCTTTTCAAAGATTAAATAAACTGATTACCAGCCTGTTTTCTCTTTAAGTGCTTTACCGATATCAGCAAGCGAACGTACAGTTTGTACGCCAGCAGCTTCTAATGCAGCAAATTTCTCATCTGCAGTACCTTTACCGCCTGCGATGATTGCGCCAGCGTGACCCATACGCTTACCTTCTGGTGCAGTAACACCAGCAATGTAAGATACAACAGGTTTAGTTACGTTAGCTTTGATGTACTCTGCAGCTTCTTCTTCTGCAGTACCACCAATTTCACCAATCATTACGATTGCTTCAGTTTGTGGATCTTTTTCGAACATTTCTAAAACGTCGATAAAGTTAGTACCTGGGATTGGATCACCACCAATACCAACACACGTAGACTGACCAAAACCAGCATCTGTAGTTTGCTTAACCGCTTCGTACGTTAAAGTACCAGAGCGAGAAACAATACCTACTTTACCAGGCTTGTGGATGTGACCAGGCATGATACCAATCTTAGTCTCACCAGGAGTGATAACACCTGGACAGTTAGGACCGATCATACGAGTACCTGTTTGATCTAGTTTAACTTTAACGTCAACCATATCAAGTGTAGGGATACCTTCAGTGATACAAACAATTAGCTCAATGCCAGCATCGATTGCTTCTAAGATTGCATCTTTACAGAAAGGTGCTGGTACGTAGATAACTGAAGCAGTTGCGCCAGTTTCTTGTACTGCATCACGTACTGTGTTGAATACAGGAAGACCAAGGTGCGTTTGACCGCCTTTACCTGGGCTAACACCACCAACCATTTGTGTACCGTACTCAAGCGCTTGCTCTGAGTGGAAAGTACCTTGGCCACCAGTGAAACCCTGACAGATAACTTTTGTATCTTTATTGATTAATACAGACATTATTTGCCCTCCGCAGCAGCAACAACTTTTTCAGCAGCGTCTGTTAATGATTCAGCAGCGATGATGTCTAAGTCAGAGCTCTTAAGAACTTCACGACCTAATTCAGCATTAGTACCTTCTAAACGTACAACTACAGGTACGTTTACGCCAACTTCTTTAACTGCGCCAATGATACCTTCAGCAATCATGTCACAACGTACGATACCGCCAAAGATGTTAACTAAAACAGCTTTAACATTGTCGTCAGAAAGGATGATTTTGAATGCTTCAGAAACACGTTCTTTAGTCGCGCCGCCACCAACATCTAGGAAGTTAGCTGGCTTGCCACCGTGTAGGTTTACGATGTCCATAGTACCCATTGCTAGGCCTGCACCGTTAACCATACAACCTACGTTGCCATCTAGTGCTACGTAGTTAAGCTCAAAGCTTGCTGCATGTGCTTCACGCGCATCTTCTTGAGATGGATCGTGGAACTCACGGATTTTTGGTTGACGGTAAAGTGCATTACCATCGATACCGATTTTGCCGTCAAGACAGTGAAGGTTACCTTCGTCTGTGATTACTAACGGGTTGATTTCAAGTAATGCGAAATCGAAATCGTTAAACATTTTACCAAGACCCATGAAGATCTTAACGAACTGTTTCATTTGTGTTGGGTTAAGACCCAATTTGAAACCAAGTTCACGTGCTTGGTAAGCTTGAGGACCTACTAGTGGATCGATCTCAGCTTTGTGGATAAGTTCTGGTGTTTCTTCAGCAACAGTTTCAATTTCAACACCGCCTTCAGTAGACGCCATGAAAACAACTTTGCGAGAAGCACGATCAACTACTGCACCTAAGTACAATTCGTTGGCGATATCTGTACAGCTTTCTACTAAAATTTTAGCAACTGGCTGACCATTTTCGTCTGTTTGGTAAGTAACTAGGTTTTTACCTAACCAGTTAGCTGCAAACGCTTTAACTTCATCGATAGTTTTAACTAGCTTTACACCGCCAGCTTTACCACGTCCACCTGCGTGAACCTGAGTTTTAACAACCCACATATCACCGCCGATTTTTTCAGCAGCTGCTGCAGCTTCTTCAGGTGTATCGCAAGCGAAACCTTGAGAAACTGGTAAACCATATTCGGCAAAAAGTTGTTTTGCCTGATACTCATGCAAATTCATGATGCTTTATCCAATTTTTTATACTAAAAGAGCTGAATATTTATTCAATAAACAACTATCCCAAATTGCGCACCTAGTATAGTTGCCAAGGCTTAACATGAAAACCCCAGTACGACCAAAGGCGCAAAAAAAAAGCTGTGAATTGTGGTTCACAGCTTATATTTCATACTACTTGATTAAACATCCAGTAATAAGCGAGTTGGATCTTCAAGTAACTCTTTAATAGTTACTAAGAAACCAACAGATTCTTTACCATCTATTTGGCGGTGATCGTAAGAAAGTGCCAAATACATCATAGGAAGAATTTCAACTTTACCATTTACTGCCATTGGACGGTCTTGAATTTTGTGCATTCCCAAAATTGAAGACTGTGGCAAGTTAATGATAGGTGTAGATAGTAATGAACCGAATACACCACCATTTGTAATAGTGAAGTTACCACCTGTCATGTCGTCAAGCGTTAGCTTTCCGTCACGGCCTTTAAGTGCTAATTCACGAATGCCTTTTTCAATTTCAGCAACTGATAACTTATCACAGTCTTTAAGAACTGGTGTTACTAGACCACGAGGTGTAGAAACAGCAATGCTGATATCAAAGTAATTGTGGTAGACAATGTCGTCCCCATCAATTGACGCATTTACATCAGGGAAGCGTTTAAGTGCTTCAGTAACTGCCTTCACGTAGAAAGACATAAAGCCTAAGCGAATACCGTGACGTTTTTCGAATACTTCTTGGTACTGCTTGCGAAGGTCCATGATTGGCTTCATGTTAACTTCGTTAAACGTAGTTAACATTGCAGTAGAGTTTTTAGCTTCTAGAAGACGGTTAGCAATCGTTTTACGTAAACGTGTCATAGGAACACGCTTTTGAGTACGATCACCCATTGGCGCAACTGGAGCAGCAGCTTCTGCTTTCTTCGCTGATGGTGCCGGTGCTTTCAAGAACGTATCAACGTCTTCTTTAGTTACACGACCATTTTTGCCAGTTCCTTTGATTTTAGAAGCATCTAGTCCTTTTTCAGCAATTAAACGACGAACAGATGGAGTTAATACATCTGAGCTATCAGTTGAATCTGCAGCAGGAGCCGCCTCTTCTTTAGCAGCAGGAGCTGCAGGTGCACCACCTGCTTTTACTGAGCCGATTACTTGCTCACCAAGAACAGTATCGCCTTCAGCGTTAATGATGTCGCCCATGATACCGTCTTCTTGAGCTACTACTTCAAGAACAACTTTATCTGTTTCGATATCTACCAGGTTTTGATCGCGCGTTACTGCGTCTCCTGGTTGAACATGCCATGTAGCAATTGTTGCGTCTGCAACTGATTCTGGGAGTACAGGTACTTTGATTTCCACTTCTTTACCTTCTGATGCTGGTGCTGATGGCGCCGATGGCGCGTCTTCTAATTTTTCTGCTTCACTTGAAGATGTGCTTTCGCTTGAAGGCGCTGCATCAGCATCGCCAAGTAAACCCATAACTTGATCACCAAGTACGGTAGCACCCTCTTCTTGAGAGATTTCTGTAATTACACCGTCATGTTGTGCAACTACTTCTAACACTACTTTGTCTGTCTCAATATCTACTAAGTTCTGATCACGAGTTACCTTGTCGCCAACACTTACATGCCATGTAGCAACGGTAGCATCTGCAACCGACTCAGGAAGAACAGGAACTTTAATTTCTGTGCTCATCGCTTATCCTTTATTTTCTATAGTAAGCGCGTCAGCAACGAGCGCTTGTTGTTCTTTAGTATGTACTGACATGTAACCACACGCTGGTGATGCAGATGCTTTACGCCCAGCGTATTTCAACTTAGCACCTTGTGGAATTGCGTCAACAAAATGGTGTTGAGAACAGTACCATGCACCTTGGTTTTGTGGCTCTTCTTGACACCATACAAAATCAGTAACGTGTTGGTAACGTTCCATAATAGTTTTCATTTCGTCATGTGGGAACGGGTATAATTGCTCTACACGAACGATGGCAATATTATTTTGTTCCAGCTTACGACGCTCTTGTAGTAACTCGTAATAAACTTTACCACTACAGAAAACAACGCGTTCAACGTTCTCAGGTTTAATATCATCAACTTCGTCGATCATATTATGGAATACACCGTTTGAAAGTTCTTCAAGTGATGAAACTGCAAGAGGATGACGTAGTAACGATTTAGGCGTCATAACAATCAATGGACGACGTAGAGGTCTTACTGACTGACGTCGTAACATTGCATATACTTGCGCAGGTGTAGACGGAACACAAACTTGCATGTTGTGATCAGCACAAAGCTGTAAAAAACGCTCTAAACGTGCAGAGCTATGCTCTGGACCTTGGCCTTCATAACCGTGTGGTAACAAAATAGTAAGACCACATAAGCGACCCCACTTTTGCTCACCTGAACTCAAAAATTGGTCAAATACAACTTGCGCACCATTTGCAAAGTCACCAAACTGAGCTTCCCAAAGTACAAGAGAAGTTGGTTCGGCAGTCGCATAACCATACTCAAATGCAACTACTGCTTCTTCAGACAGTACAGAGTCGAAAACTTGGAAAGCGCCTTGATCTTCACTTAAGTGTTGTAAAGGAAGATAAGTCGCACCATCTTTTTGACTGTGAACAACGGCATGTCTATGGAAGAAGGTACCGCGACCAGAATCTTGGCCTGTCATTCTAATGTCAGTGCCTTCGGTTGCGATAGTTGCATAAGCAAGTGTTTCTGCCATTCCCCAATCAAGCGGTTTTTCACCAGTGGCCATTAACTTACGATCATCGTAAATCTTTTTAACGCGCGACTGAGCTTTATATTCTTCAGGGTAGCTCGCTACCTTTTCGCCAAGTTCTTTGAGCTTTTCAACCGAAACACTTGCGTCGTAATCAACATCCCAATCGTGGCCCACGTATTTAGCCCAATCTGAAGAATGAGAGGTTTCTGGTTGAATTTCAGATACAACGCAATTACCGTCATCTAACCCATTACGGTATTCATCGGCAAGTGCTTTAATTTCTTGTTCTGAAAAAGAGCCTTCAGCGATTAGTTGATCTGCATAAATAAGTCGCGGAACTGGGTGTTTTTTGATTTTTTGGTACATCAAAGGCTGAGTAGCATTTGGCTCATCAGCTTCATTGTGGCCATGTCGACGATAACAAACTAAGTCAATAACTACGTCACGCTTAAATTTGTTTCTAAAATCAAGTGCTATTTGTGTAACAAATGCAACCGCTTCAGGATCATCAGAGTTAACGTGGAAAATTGGTGACTGAACCATTTTGGCGATATCAGTACAGTAATCTGTAGAACGAACATCGTCTTGTTTAGAGGTAGTAAAACCAACTTGGTTATTAACAACAATTCGAATACTGCCACCACAACTAAACGCATTAGTTTGAGACAAGTTAAACGTTTCTTGTACTACACCTTGACCTGTTACAGCAGAATCACCATGAATTGTGATCGGTAATGCTTTTATTCCCGTAGTGTCACCTAAACGATCTAAACGAGCGCGTACAGAACCCATAACTACAGGGTTAACTATCTCAAGGTGAGAAGGATTAAAAGCAAGTGCCATATGAACGTTGCCGCCTTTAGTGGCAAAGTCCGATGAATAACCCATGTGGTACTTAACATCACCAGAACTTAATGTATCTTTATGCTTGCCAGCGAATTCATCAAAAAGCTCTGATGGATTTTTACCTAAAACGTTCACTAAAACGTTCAAGCGTCCGCGGTGAGCCATACCAATTACGGCTTCTTGTTGGCCACTTTCACCAGCTCGGTGAATTAGCTCTTTAAGCATAGGTACTAATGCATCCCCACCTTCTAGTGAGAACCGTTTTGCACCAGGGAACTTAGCACCCAAATATTTTTCAAGACCATCAGCTGCAGTTAACCCCTTGAGGATACGTAGCTTTTCTTCTTTTTCGAATTTAGGCCTAGATTGAACAGATTCTAAACGTTGTTGTAACCAACGCTTTTCTTCTGTAGATGTGATGTGCATATACTCTGCACCGATAGAACCACAATATGTAGTTTTAAGTGCTTGGTATAATTCACCTAAAGGCATAGAGTCTGAACCAACTGCAAAAGACCCTACATTAAACTCTCGCTCAAAATCAGCTTCTGACAAGTCGTGGTAATCTAGCTCTAAATCTCGAACACGCTCTCGTTCCCAAATACCTAATGGATCTAGGTTTGCATTTTGGTGTCCACGAAAACGGAAAGCATTAATAAGTTGCAGAACTTTAACCTGTTTAAGGTCACCGCCGCTACCCTCTGCTACCACTACTTCTCTATGCTTGTTTTTTGCAAGCTGTGCAAACTGTGCACGAACTTCTGAATGCTTAACTTCAACATCCACACCATTAACTTTTGGTAATTGTTCGAACACTTCTCGCCATTCATCTGGCACAGAAGTCGCATCATCTAAATACGCTTCATAAAGCTCTTCTACATAAGCAACGTTACCGCCGTTTAAATGTGAAGATTCTAACCATGCCTTCATCACACCTTCGTGCATTTATAAGCCCTTTTCTTTAGCGCAGAAATTAATAGTTATAATAACAAGATGGCTAGTAATGAAAACTAGCCATCTTACGTTTCTATGTAGTTAAACCGAACGGTTTAATAACATAGATTTGATTTGCCCAATCGCTTTGGTCGGATTAAGACCTTTAGGACAAACGCTAACACAGTTCATGATACTGTGACAACGGAACACACTGAACGCATCGTCTAGGTCTGCTAAACGCTCTTCTGTTGCTGTATCTCGGCTATCAGCTAAGAAACGGTAAGCATGAAGAAGGCCTGCTGGACCAATGAACTTGTCTGGATTCCACCAGAACGAAGGACACGATGTTGAACAACATGCACATAAAATACACTCATATAAGCCGTCTAATTTATCACGTTCTTCAATAGACTGAAGACGTTCACCTGCAGCAGGCGTGTCATTAATTAGATAAGGTTTAACTTTTTCGTATTGAGTGTAGAACTGACTCATGTCAATAACAAGGTCACGTACCACAGGTAATCCTGGAAGAGGACGAACTACTATTGTACCTTTACCGTTATTTTGTAACGTAGATAAAGGAGTAATACATGCTAAACCATTCTTACCATTCATGTTAACACCGTCAGAACCACACACGCCTTCACGGCATGAACGACGGAATGAAAGTGAAGGATCTTGCTCTTTTAATAATAAAAGTGCATCCAGAACCATCATGTCGTGACCATCGTCAATTTGCAAGGTGTAATCTTGCATACGGGGTGCGTTGTCAACATCTGGATTGTAACGATAAACTGAAAATTGTACTTGTGCCATCGTCTCGCTCCTAGTATGTACGTGCTTTAGGTGGAAATGCTTCACGCGTCTTAGGCGCGTAGTTTACGTCACGCTTACTCATTTCATCCGTAACAGGATTGTATACTGAGTGACATAACCAATTCGTGTCATCACGATCTGGGAAGTCAAAACGAGAGTGTGCACCACGGCTTTCTGTTCGGAAGTTTGCAGCTACTGCTGTTGAGTAAGCTGTTTCCATTAAGTTATCAAGTTCAAGACATTCGATACGCTGCGTGTTGAAGTCTGACGATTTATCGTCAAGACGAGCATGTTGTAAACGCTCGCGAATTTCTTTAAGTTCTTGAAGACCAGTCGCCATTGAATCACCTTCACGGAATACCGAGAAGTTAAGCTGCATACATTGTTGAAGATCTTTCTTAATTTGAACAGGATCTTCACCTTGACCAGCTGTTGAGTTTTCCCAACGATTAAAACGTGCAAGAGACGCTTCTAAGTCTGATTCAGAGGCAGCTTTTGATACTTCAACATCTCTGAGGTATGTACCTAAGAAATTACCTGCGGCACGACCAAATACTACTAAATCTAGCAATGAGTTACCACCAAGACGGTTTGCACCGTGCACAGATACACATGCAATCTCGCCTACAGCAAATAAACCTTCAACTACTTTCTCATCGCCTTGAGCATTGATTTGAAGCACTTGACCATTTACGTTAGTAGGTACACCACCCATCATGTAATGACATGTTGGTATAACTGGAATTGGTTCTTTAGCTGGGTCTACGTGGGCAAATGTTTTTGCAAGGTCACAAACACCAGGAAGGCGTAGGTTAAGTGTCTCTTCACCTAAGTGGTCAAGCTTAAGCTTGATATGAGGACCCCAAGGACCATCACAACCACGGCCTTCACGAATTTCTGTCATCATTGAACGTGCAACAACATCTCGAGAAGCTAAGTCTTTTGCGTTAGGTGCATAACGTTCCATGAAACGCTCGCCATCTTTATTTAAAAGATAACCACCTTCACCACGACAACCTTCAGTTACAAGCGTACCTGCTCCTGCAATACCTGTCGGGTGGAACTGCCACATTTCCATGTCTTGCATAGAAATACCAGCACGTGTAGCCATACCAACACCGTCACCAGTGTTAATGTGAGCATTTGTGGTTGAAGCGTATATACGACCAGCACCACCAGTAGCTAGTACAACCGCCTTTGATTTGAAGTAAGTGATTTCACCTGTTTCAATCTCAATTGCAGTACAACCAACAACATCGCCGTTATCATTTTTAACTAAATCAAGTGCATACCACTCAGAGAATACATTTGTTTTATTTTTAACGTTTTGTTGATAAAGAAGATGTAATAAAGCATGGCCAGTACGGTCAGCTGCTGCTGCAGTACGTGCTGCTTGTTCGCCACCAAAGTTCTTTGATTGGCCACCAAAAGGACGCTGGTATACACGGCCATTTTCAAAACGTGAAAATGGTAAACCCATGTTTTCTAATTCAGTAATTGCTTCTGGCCCAGTTTGACACATATACTCGATAGCGTCTTGGTCACCGATAAAATCGGAACCTTTAACGGTATCGTACATATGCCATTCCCAGTTATCTTCGTGTGAATTACCAAGCGCTACTGTAATACCACCTTGAGCGGATACGGTATGTGAACGCGTTGGGAATACTTTCGATATTAGTGCACACGTTTTGCCAGATTCAGTAATAGCCAAGGCAGCGCGCATACCTGCACCACCTGCACCGATTACTACGGCGTCAAATTCACGAACAGAATATTTCACTTAAACACCCCATAATACAATTAGACCAATAGCTACGTAAGCAACGGCCATTAGGTTTAGAACAAACCCTAAAAATGCGCGTAACTTTGAGTTTTTAACATAGTCTGTTAAAACCTGCCAAAGGCCAATGCGGGTATGAACCATAATGCATACTAGGGTTACTAGCGTAAACCCTTTCATAGCTAGGTTAGAGAAGAGGCCTGTCCAGGCTTCGAAAGTGACTTCCGGCGTCGCTAAAAAATAGCCGATAATAAAAATAGCATATGCGCTAATTATTAATGCCGTGGTACGTAAAGATACGTAATCTTGTACACCATCACGTTTAAGAGTTGCTTGATTTAAGACCATATCCACACTCCCGCTAATACAGCGAATACAACGCCAAGAGCCATTGCAATTTTAGCGCTTAGGTTACCTGATTCAAGTTCTTCCCAGTGTCCCATATCCATTACCATGTGACGGATACCACCAATAAGGTGATAGCCTAGTACTGAAATAGTGCCCCAAGCTATAAATTTGGCAATGAATCCGTTAAACAGACCCTTGACGAATTCAAAACTTTCAGCTGACGAGAGAGACTCAGACCAAGCCCAAATGACAAACGTTAAAGCAAAAAATAATGCAACACCGGTGACGCGGTGAAAAATTGATGCTTTAGCCGTTGCCGGCATAGATATAGTTGTTAGATCTAGATTTACAGGTCTTTGCTTTTTCACAGTTACTTGCCCATCTTGCTCACATTGGAGCTCATCTACTTGCTTTTCTAAAAACCCACCAAATGTTTCTGGTGGAACTATCAAGATAAACGAATTAAAACATTAAAAGTTCACAATAATGTAAATTTTTTGAATGTAAAAATATCTTTACCCAAATACAATACGGTTTAAAACCTCCGTTAGTATATATACCCACAAGGCTTTTTACAATTCTTGTTTATTTAGAGATGTTTGCGAATTAGCCAATAGTATAATACATATATGATACAGAATATTTATTATACAAATGTGCATAATGTTTATAAAAATTGACTTTAACCCCCTCTTTCACGTTAAAATGCGTAGATGTGCTTAAAACAGATTTCAGAACTTTAAAAATCTAAAAATCAGAATAGATATCTTAATAGGAGATACATAGCGATGGCAGATAAAAAAGCCACAGTTCATATTGATGGACTTGATCCAATCGAACTTCCAATTTATCAAGGCACTGCTGGCCAAGATGTAATCGACGTACGTACGTTAGGTTCACATGGCCACTTTACCTATGACCCAGGTTTCATGTCGACTGGTTCTTGTGAATCTGCAATCACCTACATTGATGGTGGTAAAGGTGTTTTACTTCACCGCGGTTACCCAATTGAGCAACTTGCTGAAGAATCAGACTATATTGAACTTTGCTACTTACTTCTTAACGGTGAGTTACCATCTAAAGATAAATACGATGCATTTGCAGAGAAAATTACTCGCAGCACAATGCTAGATCAAAAAATTGCAAATTTCTTCCAAGGTTTCCGCTTTGATGCACATCCAATGGCAATGCTTTGTGGTGTTGTGGGTGCTCTATCTTCTTTTTATCATGAAGATTTAGATATTACTGATGCTGAACAACGCAAAACAAGTGCTATTAGATTAGTTGCTAAATTACCTACAATTGCTGCAATGGCTTATAAAACAAACATTGGCCAGCCTTTTGTTTACCCACGAAATGACCTAAGCTATGCAGAAAACTTCTTACACATGATGTTCTCTGTTCCAGCCGAAGAATACAAAGTAAACCCAATTACTGCTAAAGCAATGGACAAAATATTCATGCTTCACGCAGACCACGAACAAAATGCTTCTACATCTACAGTTCGCCTTGCTGGTTCTTCAGGTGCGAACCCATATGCATGTATTTCAGCTGGTATCGCTTCTTTATGGGGCCCTGCTCACGGCGGTGCTAACGAAGCATGTTTAAACATGTTAGAAGAAATTGGCTCAGTTGATCGTATCGATGAATACGTAGCCAAAGCAAAAGATAAGTCAGACCCGTTCCGTCTAATGGGCTTTGGACACCGTGTTTACAAGAACTTTGACCCACGAGCAACAGTAATGCGTCAAACGTGTCACGAAGTATTAGAAGAGCTAAACATTCAAGATCCTCTTCTTGATATTGCAATGAAGCTTGAGCAAATTGCCCTTGAAGACCCATACTTTGTTGAGAAGAAACTATACCCTAACGTAGATTTCTACTCAGGTATTATCTTAAAAGCAATTGGTATTCCAACAAGCATGTTCACTGTAATTTTTGCAATGGCACGTACTGTTGGTTGGATCACTCACTGGGATGAAATGCTTTCTCAGCCTGGTCATAAGATCAGCCGTCCTCGTCAAATGTATACTGGTTACACTGCCCGTGACTATGTATCTGCCGACAAGCGCTAATATTATTTAGCTATAAAAGGCCGCTTTTGCGGCCTTTTTTGTGTTCAATACTTGAGAATTATTATAAACCCATTACAATTTGCGCCTCAAAATGACCATGTTGAAGAGCTATGCCTGCTTTAGAATTTAATATTAATAAAATTAGAAGTGACTTTCCTACTTTAAAGCAGCAGATAAATGCTAACCCACTTGTTTATTTAGACTCTGCAGCAACCACTCAAAAACCCCAATCAGTCATAGACGCTATAAACGAATTTTATACCAGCCAAAATGCAAATGTACATCGCGGCCGTCACACATTGAGCGAGCGTGCAACAAGCTTATACGAGCAAGCTCGTGACAAAACAGCCAAGTATTTTAATGTATCAAGTAAAGAAATTGTTTGGACTAAGGGTGCTACAGAGGCAATAAATTTAGTAAGTAATGGTTTACGAAGCCGATTTAACCAAAACGATACTATTATTATCTCAGTATTAGAACATCATGCTAACATTGTGCCTTGGCAAGTACTTAGTGAGCAAACAGGCGCAAAATTATTAGCACTACCAGTTAATGATGATGGAACATTAAATATTAAACAATGCTGTGATTTTATAAAGCAGTCAAAACCTAGTATGTTTGCAATTACACAAGCATCTAACATGCTTGGTAATATCACAAATTTAAAGCCCCTTATTACTGCTGCAAAAGAAGTAAATTCACTCGTTTTAATAGATGGCGCTCAAGGCGCAATGCATTTAAAGCCTGATTTACATAACTTAAACTGTGATTTTTACGTGTGCTCAAGCCACAAGATGCTTGGCCCCACAGGTTTAGGTGTACTTTATGGCAAATATCAAGAACTTAATTCTTTAGATGTGTATCAAACTGGCGGGGAAATGATAGAAAAGGTGTACCTTACGCATAGTACTTATCGCCCTGCACCTGCAAAATTTGAAACAGGTACTCCTAATATTTCTGGCGTATTAGGTTTTTCTGCGGCTTTGGATTATTTAAACGCCTTACAAAACGAACAATTACAAAAGTATGAGCAAAAACTATTTAATTATGCGGCTGAAAAACTGGTAACCATTCAAGGTATTACAATTTATAGCAATCTATCTGACAATATTGGCACGCTAAGTTTTAATTTTAAAGATGAGCATCCTTACGATTTGGCAACATTACTTGACGGTTATGGCGTTGCAGTCAGAGCAGGCCATCATTGTACGCAACCGCTTATGACTCATTTAGGAATAAATGGCACCTTAAGAGCCAGCTTTTGTTTTTACAATACCCATGAAGATGTTGACATATTCATCAACTCACTCAAAGAATGTATCGCCTTATTAGATTAAACGTCGTTTTTATATATTTTATTAGGATAACTCATGACAAATACGTTTAAAAAAACCACTGAGTCAATTGAAAAAGCGTCTTCTTGGCAGCAAAAGTATCGTGAAATAATGCTTTTAGGCAAAACTTTACCCGCTTTACCTGATGCTTTAAAAACAGAAGGTTCACTAGTTCCCGGCTGTGAAAGCAAGGTATGGATGTTCGTTGAATTTGATTTAAAAGAAAATACGTTAGTAGTCATTGGTGATTCAGATACACGTATCGTAAAAGGGTTGCTAGCAATTATTTTATCTTTATATAACGGAGTGACACCAGAGCAAGTAGTGAAAATAGATGCATATGAGGAATTTGATAAGCTAGGTCTTATTAGCCACTTAAGTACATCACGTGGTAACGGAATTAAAGCCATGGTTGATAGAATCCAAACCATGGCACAGCAAAAAATAAGCTAAATAGTGCTAAACCTGCAAACGCTGCTTTCTATCTAGGTATTTGCGAATAGCTCTGGCTGCTACAAAAAAGCCGAAACTTCCTGTAATCATCGTTGCAGAGCCAAAACCATTATTACAATCCATATTCATGCTGCCATCTGCACTTTGCTTTGCATGGCAAACACTACCATCACTCCCTGGATAAACTAATTGCTCTGTTGAGTAAACGCAATCAACATTAAATTTTCGTTTGGGGTTATTACTAAAGTTATACTGTTTACGTAATATGTAACGCACCTTTGCAAGTAAAGGATCTTGCGTTGTTTTAGCTACATCACCAAATGTAATTTGACCGGGGTCGGTTTGACCACCAGCACCACCAGTGGTAATTATAGGCATTTTATTTCGCTTGCAATGGGCAATGAGTGCTGCTTTTTCTTTAACCGCATCAATGCAATCGATCACATAGTCAAAGCCGTGAATGTGCTCTTTAATGTTTTCGAGTGTTATAAAGTCATCAATGACATCAATGTTGCATTCTGGATTTATAAGTTCACAACGCGCTTTCATTGCGTCGACTTTAGCATGACCAATCGTTCCAGATAAGGCATGGATTTGACGGTTTACATTGGTCGCACAAATATCATCAAGATCTATGAGCGTTATTCTACCTAAACCGGTGCGCGCAAGCGCCTCAGCTGCCCAACTCCCCACTCCACCAATGCCAACAACACAAAAGTGAGCCTCTTGAAGCCAATCAAATTGCTGATGACCATATAAACGTTTAATGCCACCAAAGCGGATGTCAGTTATTTTTTCACTCATTTACCAGTCCAGTTCCCATGGCGAACGCCATGCTTGAAAATTATCATGTTGTAACAAGGTTAAAAACGCATCACCGTTACTAGGTAAAAGCGTAAATTGTAAATTCTCACCCTGCCAAGTAAAGCTCAATGCATAAGCATGCAAATATGTTCTATCTGAAGCCGTGCCTGAGTAAGCAATATCACCCAATATTGGGGATCCTATACTTTTTAAGGCAACTCTTAGCTGGTGTGTTTTACCCGAGAAAGGTTTTAAAATAAACGCTCTAAAACTCGCTTTAAAACTAATTGAATAAAAACGGGTAATTGCAGGATTTAAATTAGATGCCAAAAGCTTATAGGTACCACGGCGCGACTTGGCCATGTCTCCTTTAACCCAACCTTGCTTTTTTTTAGGTTTAGAGTCTGTAATAGCAAGATAAAATTTATCAATAGAATGTTGTGCAAAAAGCTCCGTAAACGTTGCTGCAGCGCTTTTATTTCTTGCTAAAATAATTAGACCCGAAGTTACTTTATCTAGTCTATGAACTGCGTAAAGTTTCTCATTAAATTGTCGCTCAGCTAGCACAACAAAGCCAGGTCCATCTTCTGAATGAAAGCTGAGTTCTGCTGGTTTTTCGACAACATAAAAATCAGAATGCTCATATACCACGTTTAATATTAAGTTCATTCAAAGGTCACGCGTTTTTATTTTGTAAAAACGCAATTACTTTTGCTAAATCTTCAGCGGTATCAACACCTGCATGCGGAGCTACTTTTGCCTGCTCTATTTTAATACTATAACCGTGATATAAAACACGCAGCTGCTCTAATGACTCTAATAACTCCAAAGGTGAAACACTAAGTGCAATATATTGATTAATAAACCCTGCTCTGTAAGCGTAAATACCCACGTGGCGTTGAAATGATGAAAGCTCTAAATCTCTTTTTTCTTCTAACATCGCATGTCGATCAAACGGAATACTTGCACGCGAAAAATACAACGCGTTTTTATTTATATCGCTAACAACCTTGACTGCATTAGGATTAAATATGTCGTCTTTATGTTCAATGGCAACGCTTAATGTAGCCATGGGTGCTGATGATTCATTTAACAACTTAGCTACTTGTAAAACGTTATCGGGAGCTAGTAATGGTTCATCACCTTGAACATTTACAACTATGGTATTGCTATCTAAATTTAATAAAGCAACTACCTCCGCTAAGCGCTCGGTGCCTGACTGGTGATCTTCACGCGTCATCACAACATCATTAGTAAACTTACTAACCTCATCAAATACTTTTTGATGATCGGTTGCAATTATCACTTGGCTTGCACCTGATAAACATGCTTTCTCATAAACATGTTGAATCATAGGTTTACCACAAATATCTGCTAGCGGTTTTCCTGGTAATCTTGTTGAAGCATAGCGCGCAGGTATAACGACTACGAATTCCACTTTTCAACCTCTTCTAACGATAACTCTCTTGCTTCATTTTCAAGTAATACCGGAATATCATCTTTAACAGGGTATGCGAGTTTTGCAGCAGTACTAATTAGTTCACTGTTGTCTTTATCAAAACGTAATTTTCCTTTACATACAGGGCATGCAATTATGTCGAGTAATTTAGTATCAAAGGCCATTTAGGATCCCTTTTTCTTTTAATATTAAAGTTAATTTATTTATTACAGCCTGTGTTGGCCTTGCATTTACTGGTAAATAATACCAATTATCTTTGGCAAACTCGCTGCATTTTACGGCGTCTTTTTCGGTCATTAGAATATTGTCGTTACCAAATCGGGTAAAATCTTCGGCTGTGTATGGATGATGATCCCTAAAATGATTTGAAGATAATAAAGTTATCCCCTGTTTTTTTAAGGTATTTTCAAAACGCTTAGGATTACCTATTGCGCTTACTGCATGGCCATTTTTAATCGATTCACTAATAGGAAAAGAACTTTTTACTGACCTGAGCGCTGCAGGCTCTAATGTGTAGTTATTACTATTCTGCCCTCCGTTTTCAACAATCAAATCAACCGACTTCAAACGTGCAGGTGTTTCTCGTAATGGCCCTGCAGGCATTAGCAACCCATTTCCAAATTGGCGTTCACTATCGACGATACAGCATTCAATAGTGCGTGCCATTTTGTAATGCTGCATACCATCGTCAGAGATAATGATATCTAAATTATAATCAAGGGCTAGTAACTCAATATTGCGTTGTCGGTTTGGCCCTATCGCAATTGGGCATTTTAGACGATGAAACAGAAGTTTAGGCTCATCACCCGCCTCAGCAGCTGGCGTATTATCTTTAACAATTAAAGGATAATTACTCGCCTTACCACCATAACCTCGGCTAATGATTCCAACTGACAACCCTTGTTTTGTTAAAAAGTCATAAAGCCATAATACAAATGGTGTTTTACCATTTCCACCCACACTAATGTTACCAACAACAATAATAGGTATGTCGCTTTTAAATTGCTTAAATATTCCAAAACGATACATCTGCTTTCTGGTAATCGAAATTAGCCAAAATAAAGCTGACAATGGCAAAAAAAGTAATGTAATAAGTCCAACTGGTTCATACCAGCTTTTTTCGATTTTATTCACGGTTACTCGCCAAACTGCATTTTACACAACGCTGAATAAGTTCCATCGTTTGAAAGTAAGCTGGTGTGATCGCCACTTTCAATAACACGGCCATTATCGATAACGTAAATTTTATCGCTATTTTCAATTGTAGATAATCGATGTGCAATGACAATTGATGTTTTATCTTTCATTAAGTCATCAAGCGCATGTTGAATCAGTTTTTCAGACTCTGTATCTAATGCAGATGTTGCCTCATCTAATATTAAAATAGGGGCATCTTTTAAAATAGCTCTGGCTATAGCAATGCGTTGACGTTGACCACCAGAGAGCATCACTCCGTTTTCACCTACCATGGTATTTAGCTTTTCAGGTAAGTCTTTTACAAACTCCCACACGTGGGCCTGCTTTGCTACCTGCAATAACTCATCATCTGTAATATCTCGCTGAACTCCATAACATATATTGTTAGCTATAGTGTCGTTAAATAGCACAACCTGTTGCGATACTAGCGCAAATTGGCGTCGCAGATCTGTAAGCTTATAATCATTTAAAGGAATACCATCTAACAGTATTTGACTTGGTAAGTCTAAATCATAGTAACGTGGTAATAAATTAGAAATTGTTGATTTACCTGAACCCGACCGCCCAACTAACGCAATACTTTCGCCGGCTTGAATTGTAAGCGTTAAGTTATTTAATACAGGTTCATCTTTTGTGGGATATTTGAAAGTCACATTTTTGACCTCAATTAAACCTTTGACTTTTGTTACAGATACTGTGCCTGTATCTTTTTCTATATTTTCGTCAAGTATTAAAAATATACTTTGCGCTGCAGAAATACCACGCTGCATATCACTATTAACGTTAGCTAGCTGCTTTAGCGGACGTAGTAACATCATCATCGATGAAATAAGCACAACAAAGTCGCCTGAGCTAATGCTGTCTATCATTGAGGGCATTGATACCACCCACAAAATAACGGCCATAGCACTCGCTGCAAGTATTTGAATAACTGAAACACTTAATGCCTTTGTGGCATCCATTTTTATACGTTGTTGTCGGTTATGATTATTAATTTTAGAAAATTGATTAATTTCTCTCTCTTGACCGCCAAAACCATGAATCACTTTATGGCCACTGAGCATTTGCTCTGAGCTTCTTGTTACTTGGCCCATAGCAGATTGTATATTTTTAGAAATATGACGAAAACGCTTAGATACTATTGCAACGATCAGCGCAACTAAAGGAATAATAACTAAAAATATCAGAGATAATTGCCAGCTTGTATAAAACATTACACCAAGCAGAAAGACAACAAATGCCCCTTCTCGCACTACAATCAGTAATGCTTTGGTTATTGCTTGTTGAACTTGTTCTGTATCAAACGTGATTTTAGAAATTAGGTCACCTGTTGAGTTTTTATCGTGAAATGAAACAGGTAGATGTAAAATATGTTCAAATAATTCCTGACGGAGTGAACGAACAACTTGCGAGCCTACATAGCTTAGGCAATAAGATGACATAAAATTAAAAACACCGCGACCTATAACCAAAGCTATTACTACAAAAGGAGCGTATTTTAATACTTCGTTATTTCGTTGATTTAAACCTTCATCAATAAAAGGCTTCATTAATTGAATAAATAAAGCATCCATACCGGAATAGCCAATCATGCCGACAATAGCAACGATTGCAACGCTTTTGTAAGCACCTACGTAGGAAATTAAACGCTTGTAAATTTGTGTAGTACTTTGATCCATAATACTCTCTTTATTCAATTACAGACCCTATTGTATCCTTGCTAGAACTAAAACAAAACGTCAATCTTTTATAAACCAGTAGCTTTGGTAATCTCGTGATGTAATAACAGTCACAGTCTCTTCGTAAAACTCCACCGTAATTTGCCCTTGTTGCCCAGTAACATACTGCAAGGCATTAATATTTCTATAACGCTCAACAACCTCAGTTTTAGGAAATTGCCACTGCCCTTTGTAAGCACTTGAATGAATAACAACCTGTGGCATAACTGCATTAATAAATTTATTACTTGATGACGTACTACTACCATGATGGGGACTAAGTAACACTGTACTTTTTAAACTATCGCTAGAGTTTATCAGTTGCGACTCTCTATTTTTTGAAATATCGCCTGTAAATAGAACGCTGTGCTCTTTATCTGAAACCTTTATTACACAAGACTCATCATTTTCATTGCCATACAAGGGAGTTGGGAAACTTTTAATTATTAGCCCAGCCATGTTTACTTCGTTTGGAATACACCCCTTTGAGGGTCCATTAGGGTGAAATTCATTAAATGAAAACTTTAAACCTGCACCGATAAAATGAGATAAACCACCGGAATGGTCATTATCAAGGTGACTAATTACAGAATGAGTCACTGCAATATTATTTATATCAATAAAAGGTAACAAAATACTTTTAGCACGGCTAAAACGATTAAAGTAACTAGGTCCAAAATCATAAATAAACCCTTTATCATCTTTTTCAATAAGAGCCATAAGACCGTGCCCAACATCGAATACATGTAATTTCCATGTAGGCTTATCAGCAAGTAAATAATCAATATAGAGCATGGCTATAGGTAAAAAAGCGAGCCGCCTATATGGCGAAAAATAAAAAATTAAAAGAGTAAGATAAGCATAAATAATGACACTTAGACCAATAATTCCTATGTTTAGCCAACCAAAACCTGCTGGTAATTTATTTAAACAGGTAAAAATAAAAGCTAGACCGCTATCGATAAAAATAATCACCATACTAATATCAAATACGGCACTTATAGCCGTTAATAAAATTAAACAAGGCATTAAAATAAATGAAAGAAATGGAATTGCGACTAAGTTTATGACTAAGCCAGCAACACTCACGCCATTAAAAAAGTAAAAAGACAGAGGCAGTAAACCAATAAATAGTGCAGCCTGAATAGTAATTAATGCAAAAAGTACCTTTAAAAATGAATTGGTAAAGTGAGGTACATTTTTAATAACTAAAAAAATAACCACGACTGCAAAAAATGAAAAATATAATCCAGGATTAAGGGTATTGAACGGATTAACAACGAGTACAATAACAAGCGCAAACAAAATACTGCGCCATCTCATTAGCTGCCTTTGAAAATAATATAGAAGTAAATAACAGCCAAGCATTATTAGTGCACGAGTCGCTGAAACCAAAAAGTTACTTAAATAAACATAAACAAACGCTGATACAAAACCAATCGCACTGTAAGCAATTGAAAAATTGATCGTTTGATTATTAAACAATTTAACGTGGATAAATACCCACTTTGTAATGAAGAAACCAAAACCGAACACCAACCCAATGTGTAAGCCTGAAATAGCAAGTAAATGGCTTAAACCCAGTGATTGCATCAGCTGCTTATCACTCGGTGTCATTAACGTCTTATCCCCTGTTAATAAAGCATAGTAAAGCCAATTTAGTGTTGTATTTTCGTATGTATTTTTAATGAAGCTTTTATAACTTTGAACACTATTTTGTTCTGAAGTGCTTTTGATTTTTAATTCTTTATTAAGAACTTTGCCTTTAAAGAAAATTCGCTGCTTAAATGCATACAGTTCGTTATCAAATACATTAAAGTTTTTATTACTTCTAAATTTTTTTAAATTAACACTTGCCACAAAACGATCATTAGCACGCATTGGCTGATCTAAATTAACGCTTAACATCGCGCTAGGTGCACTCAAATTAGAATAGTATTTACCATTAATACGCACTAATTTTGCTTTGACATATTGGGGAGCTTTGTTTGAGATGACTTCTTGGATTACAACTTCGACTGGATATGCGTACTTTTCATCATTAATTATGTGCTCAAAGTTATAAAAAATATGATAATGCGCTATAACGATACAAATTCCACAAATAAAGCCTAACAATAAAGACAAAAACGGCTTAAAATAAGCGCCTATTATTACAATGGACACTGTAATAATAATAAATTCGAGAGTTTCGTAATAAAACACGGTTGAAATACAGCCAATTACAAAACCAAGACTGATCAACACTGATGTAAATGGTTGCTTTAAATGGCTAAGAAAACTATCCAAAGATTTTTACCCGATCCGAATAAAATAAGACATCACAAATCGTTAAAAATTTTTGGTAAGCTTTTGCAAGATGCAAATCTTTGGCACTTAAACAGACGTTCGGCTCGAGGAGCCTTTGCGGTTGGTTTATTTTTTGCTTTCATCCCTGTTCCCTTTCAAATGGTTTTAGCCGCAGCGACTGCTATTTTATTTAGAGTTAACTTACCTATCTCAGCAACACTTGTTTGGCTTACTAATCCGTTAACCATGCCACCTATTTTTTATGGGTCTTACCTCGTTGGCACTCTTGTTTTAAATCAGCCAGAACAACACTTTGCCTTTGAGCTTAACTGGGCTTGGTTTGAACAGAGTATCGAAACCATTGGCCCTGCATTCTTAGTAGGCTCGCTTGTATGCGCCTCTATAGCATCAATCATAGGCTATTTTGGCATTGATATTTTATGGCGCCGCTCGGTTGTAAAGGCAAGAGCTGCACGCAAATAATATCGATCCTCTGAATAGTATAGACGAAAAAAAACCCAGCTAGAAAGCTGGGTTTTTTATTTAAAAATAATTAAAAACGAAATACCCGTCGAATACCAATTAATGGTAATAAAAATAACGCTAACCAAGAGATACTAGCTGAACTTCTTTCATAAATTTCAGCCTCTGGCGGTGCACAATTTTCAATTTCACCATTTTCTAATGGTGTTAGTTTAACTGCAACGGCGACGGTTTCAAATTCAATATTACCGTTAATATCTGTCACTACACCACCAAGTGTGTCACGCTTTTCTACTGTTTTAGTGGCAACACCAAACACTTCGTTATTCTCATTGATAACATTAGCTTCTACTACAGTATATGGATAATCAGTTTCACCGTCGGTTTCATAGCATGGTAATAAGTCATTGAGATTAGTTATTTTATCTTCACCAATTTTATAAATAAATGCGGCTTTATCTCGTGAACTATCCGATCCACCTACTTCCCCTTCGCCTACTATATAACCTTGGTTATTGATATCATTTGCTACAGAACTTGACCCCGTGAAATAGTCATTTGGAAAAACAGTATTTCCAGTCTCAACGTCATGATAGAAGAATTTGTTCCTAAAACTGCTTTCAATCACTTTAGTAGCATAACCTACCACTACGTCGTTATCATTTAGAGCAGATGCAATACCATTTTCCCAACCATCTTCTTGATCAATAAAATCTACAACTTCACCATTTTTAAAATATACAGGCATAGATATTATAGAATTATCATTCCTGTAATAGCGTGTGTTTGAGTAGCCAGCAATAGTACCTTTAGAATTAATAGCAAAGGCAGTACTCACAAAATTATCATCTTCCACTTCATCTTCATCGGGTGTTAAAGCTAAACCTAGGTTTTCAACTGAAACAACATTTAATGATTCATCTAATTCCCATTTAAATGCACTTTTATTAAACAAACCTTGAGATGAAGTTGAATTATTTAAATTAATACAAGCTGAAACTGGTGAATCTTCATTGTCACAACTTTCGTCGATATCTTCTTGTATTTCAATCGGAATACTTATTGAAGCGTTTCCTACAACAGTGTAGCCACTATTTGTTTTAATAATATCATTTGCTCGACTTGTGCCGCCATAATCGTCAAACTCAGGCGCTAATGAAACTTTTACACCATCTGCACTAATAACAATTGCTCGCTCTACAAATTCATTTGTAAACCAAGTTTCTGCATCATCTTCACCCTCTGGTGTAAAAGAAACCTTGTCATATGGAGCACTACCCCAACCAACAGATACACCGTCTTCACTAACAGCATTGTATAAATTAAATGTTGAACGAGTTAAACCATCGTAGTCGATAGCTGCTTCATCAAATAAAGTTTGCTCAACGACACCTGACTCTGTGAATCGAACGCCTATAAATTGATTTTGCTTCTGATACTCATAATTACTTGATCTACTACTAAGGAAAGAAACCATGAAGGAATGTGCGTCAGGGTTTGTTAGTACAGCTTCATTATTTTGTATATCATCTAGTGTAAACGTAATTACTTTATCAATCTGTTCATAGTTAGACTCAGTAGTGTCGTATGCACTTTTTATAAGGCTATCATCAAAGTCGATATAGCTAATATCTATAGGTAAGTTATAAAGTCCGTTAGCAAAACCAATTATGTGCCCGCTTTCACTTGCATCAGTAACGTAAGAAAATTTTGCATTATCGAGTGTGCCTAATTCACTTAATTGATATGTTGCACTAATAGCTGATGTACTCAATGTCGCTAGGATACTGGCAGCGAGTAATTTATATTTCATTTTAGTCCTTACTACTGATTCTGTAATTCTTCAAGTTCTTCCCATCGCTCAAAAGCGGCTTCAAGGTCAGACTCAAGTTGTGCTAAATGGTTCAATGCTTTGGTTGTTATGTCACTGTCTTGTTTAAAAAAGTCAGGATCGCCTACCACATTTTGCTGGGCTTCTACGTCAGCTTCAAGTTGCTCCATTTTATTAGGCAACTGCTCTAATTCAAGTTTTAATTTGTAAGAAAGCTTATTCGTTTTAGCGGCTGGCTTTGCAACAGGGGTCGGTTGCTTTTCCACTTTTTTTGCTGCTGGTTGAATAGCTTGTTTTTCTTGTTCTGCTAAATAACTTACATAAGCTTCATAGTCACTATAACCGCCGACTATATCTGTCACTTTTCCGTTACCTTCAAATGCCCATACACTAGAGCATGTATTATCGATAAATTCACGGTCATGGCTTACAATAATAACGGTACCTTGATACTGATTAATAATGTCTTCTAACAGCTCAAGTGTTTCAATGTCTAAATCATTGGTTGGCTCATCCAATACCAGGATATTCGATGGTTTTAAAAATAGCTTAGCAAGTAATAATCGGTTTTTTTCGCCGCCAGATAAGGCCTTAACTGGTGTTCTAGCGCGCGCAGGTGGAAACAAAAAGTCTTGTAAATAACCTAATACATGACGAGAGCGCCCACCCATCATGACTTCTTGCTTACCTTCTGCAACATTGTCTTGTACTGTTGCTTCTTCGTCTAACTTTTCACGGTATTGATCAAAGTAAGCAAATTCTAGATTAACACCCTGCTTAGTTTCACCGCTGTCAGGTGCTAAGTCACCAAACATTAGTTTTAATAGAGTTGTTTTACCCACACCATTAGGACCGACTAAACCGATACGGTCGCCACGCATAACTAAAGTAGAAAAATCGCTTACAATCGTTTTCTCTTTAAAAGCATGAGATAAATGCTTAGCTTCAAAAACTAATTTACCTGAGCGGTCTGCGGTTTCAATATTGAAGTCTGTTTTACCAACTTGATCAACTCGTTGCTTGCGCTCATTACGTAATTGTTTTAATTCACGAACACGGCCTTCATTACGAGTTCTCCGGGCTTTTACTCCCTGACGGATCCACGCTTCTTCTTCAGCTAATCGTTTATCAAAGAGTGCATTTTGACTTTCTTCTACTTTTAAGTCATGCGCTTTTTGTTCTAGATAAGTGGCGTAGTCACCTGGATATGAAATAAGTTTGCCGCGGTCTAAATCCAAAATACGTGTAGCAATTGCACGAATAAACGCACGATCGTGAGATATAAATACAATCCCACCTTTAAAGTCTTTTAAGAACTGCTCTAACCACATCACACTTGTCATATCTAAGTGGTTTGTTGGTTCGTCTAATAGCAACAAGTCTGGCTCACTAACTAATGCACGTGCCAGTGCAACCTTACGTAACCATCCACCTGAAAGCGATTCAAGTTTCGCATCAGGTGTCAGCTCAAGCTTAGTTAATACTAATTGAATACGGCTATCGAAGCGCCAGCCATCAGCGGCTTCTAGCTTATTAGATAAGCGCTCAAGTTTATTTAATAATTGATCGGTACATTCAGTTTGCAGTTCATTACTCACATGGTGATAATCGATAAGTAAATTAGCAATTTCTGGCATACCTTGGGCAACATAATCAAATACGGTACCGCTGGCCCCTTTAGGTGGATCTTGTTCAAGACGAGAGATCTTTAAACCACCGAGCTGGTTTATTTCACCATCATCCAATATTACTTGGCCGTCTAATACTTTTAACAGCGTTGATTTACCTGCGCCGTTACGCCCCACAATACAAACTCGCTCACCACTTTCAATAACAGCATCTGCGTTGTTAAGTAACGCATGTGTACCAAAGGCAAGCTGTGCTTTCGAAATTCTTATTAAATCCATAATTCTACAATGCTCTTAATCTGCCAGTGCTAAAAATATTTGCACTTGTTCTGCAGTAAAAGGCCAAAATAATTGTTGGCCATGTTCATTTTTTAAAACAGGAATACTTACCTGATATTGCGCAATAAGCTGTTTGTCAGTCATTATGTCTGTTAACAATAAACTGCCTTCGCTCATTAATAACGGTGTTATTAGTGCGTGGGCTTGTTCACATAAATGACACCCTTCCGTATGGTATAAAGTCCACTTAGCCATGAGTAATTAACCAGCTGTTATGAATTTTTTTATTACGCTTAAAGTCTGGTGAGAGTGTTTTCTCAGAAATATTAACGGCTTTTAAACCTAAACCAATCAATCCAACTTCATCCATAACAAAGCCACGTTTGTTGTTAGAAAAAATCAATGTTCCAGACGGGCTAAGAATTTTTTTAACCCAAGTTAGTAACTTAATGTGATCGCTCTGAACATCAAACGCATCTTTCATTCGCTTTGAATTTGAAAATGTTGGAGGGTCAAGAAATATTAAGTCATATTGCGCAGTCGCATGCTCTAGCCATTTAAGGCAATCTGCTTGCTCAAAACGGTAACGCGTGTTGCTAATATTATTTAAATCAAAATTATCTTGGCCCCATTTTAAATAGGTTTTGGATAAATCAACTGTGGTTATAGCCTTTGCCTCACCAATGGCTGCATGAACTGATGCACTTCCTGTGTAGGCAAATAAATTTAAAAAACGTTTGTCCTTGGCATTTTCTTGAATGTAGCGACGAACCAAACGATGATCTAAAAATAAACCCGTGTCTAGATAATCAAATAAATTAACCTTAAATTTAGCACCAAACTCTTCAACAACCATCGTTCTATTTTGCTTAGCCATAGGGGTGTATTGCTCTTCACCTTTTTGCTTTTTGCGAACTTTTACGGCTATGTTTTCAGGTGCTATGTTTAGTTGTTGCGCTGTTAAGCTAATGACGTCCTGAAGGCGCTTATCAGATACTTTTTCATCTATTTCTTTCGGTGCCGCGTACTCAAAAATTACAGCGCTGTCGTTATATACATCAACCGCTACATTGTATTCTGGAATATCAGCATCATAAACGCGATACGCGTCAACTTTGTTTTGCTTTAACCAATTTTTAAGGCCTTGTTTATTTTTTTTAAGACGGTTAGCAAACGACATTGAACCTTCATAATTAAGGGCTTTTTTGTCATCAGTCGTCAAGCTGACTTGCTTGTCATCTAGTAGATATAAGTTAAGCTCTACATCTAATGGACCATTTTTAAATTTATAACGTTTTAATTTAACAAGCTTTAAAAGTTTAAATAAACTCTCATCCATGCCCAATAACGCCAGTTTCCAATGGTTAAAATGCTTTTTAAAGCCAACACCTAAATTACGGTGTAAATCAACTAACTCAGCCATAGAGCCAATACGTTCACCATAAGGCAAATTTGAAATAACCACACCTGGTAATTTAGCTACTGCGGTTAACTTGGTAGCGTCGCTTTGCTTAAATTTAATTATGTCATCAAGCTCTGCACGCTTTGCATTATCAATGGCTTTACTTAATACCTGAGCATCGTAGTCGTGGCCTATTAACCAAAGTTTCGGGTCGGTTATATTTGCAAGTAGTTCTTCTTTTAACGCTTTAAATTTTGCCACTCTAAAACTAGGTAAACGCTCAAAAGCAAAGCCTTCACGAAACAAACCTGGCGCTTCATTACGTGCCATACCTGCGGCTTCTATTAAAATAGTACCCGCACCACAACAAGGGTCAAACAGAGGTTGTTTAACGTTATCTAGCCATCCGCTGCGTTTAATAATTGCAGCCGCTAAATGCTCTTTTATTGGCGCTTTACCTTGTCCCTGTCTGTAGCCACGTTCAGATAGTCTTGGTCCTGAGTAGTCAATATATAAAGAAACACCGTGACGATTTAAACGTGCAACAACACGAACATTGGCATCCTGTTTATCAACATTAGGGCGTTGCTCATACAAATCATTAAAGTAGTCAACAATAGCATCTTTAATTACTAAACCAGAAAACTGTGTATTCTTTAACGAATCATTAGTACCGTTAAAATCTACAGCAAATGTTTGCGTTGGGCCAAACCATTCTTGCCAAGGTTGAAAACGAGCAAATTTATACAAGCTATCTTTATCATCAACACCTTCTTTTTCTTCGATAAGCATAAGCACACGCGTTGCAAAACGGCTTGATAAACAAACCTTTTGCGCCAGTAATGAGTCAGCCTCAAAACGAACAGAACCAACAGTTTGCTTAGACACAGCAGCGCCAAGTTCTGTTAACTCATCAACCAATAAATTTTCGATTCCGATAGAAGTAAGTGCGATAAATTGCAAAGTAGTAACCCTTAATAGCTAATTGCGCAGGATTATACCATAGGTTGAGGGACAAACACGCCATAACACATGCTTAATAGCGTAAATTACTTAGGCAGTTTTAAATTTAATTTGCTGAGGTAAGATGGGATGAACGCGATTATTTAAAATTTTGATAACTTCAAATTGAGCAAGAGATAAATTTTCGTCTAATTGAAAATTCTCGCTTAAATTTAAGCAAACCGAGGCATCACTACAGTGATCGACAATCAAAAAGTCGCCCGTTTGCGCCTTAGAGACTAATTTAACGACTGCTTCAACACTTGGTTGGCTGCCGGTATATTCATTAAAAAACCAGCTTTTTGCTAGCACAGGTTTTAAATGAAACTTAACCGCTGTAGCATTTAATGCTATTTGACATATTTGTGCACCAGACCAGATTTCAAACCCGTCCAGATAATTATAAACTTGTTCGTAAAATGCAGCATCTTCTAAACTAAAGTTAGGGTTTTTGATAACTAAATCTGTTAGCTGCCTTATTTTATAGGGTGTGCAAAGCTGCATTTCATCGTTCAAATCAAGTAATAAACGATTTTTATTAGGACAAGCAATCCACTGCCATTGCTTTGATGCTTGTAACATTTGCTCCTCCTTGTGGGCTTTATTAAAAATAGTATCAGTTCAAAGTATAACTGCTTTTGACCATTTTATACATAAATGCTTAGAACATTTATCGAACGATCAAAAGCTTAGATAACTGATCCTTATAAGCCGTTTACGATCGATTTTACCAATTCAGGGCCTTTATAAATAAAACCTGTATAAACTTGGACTAAACTAGCACCCGCATTAAGCTTCTCTTTAGCTGAATTAGCATCATCAATTCCGCCAACACCAATAATAGGTAACTGGCCTTTTGTTAATCGTCTTAATTCACTAACTACTTCTGTAGAACGTGTTCTTACAGGGTGTCCTGATAAACCACCGGCTTCCTCAGCATACTGCTGACCGATCACATCACTTCGTTCTAGTGTAGTATTAGTTGCAATTACCCCGTCAATTTTGTTGTTTAGCAGTGATTCACTTACCTGTTCGATTTGAATAGGATCAAGATCCGGCGCAATTTTAACAAGCATAGGAACTTGCTTATTATGTTCTGAAATTAAATCTAGCTGCTCATTTTTAAGACTTTGCAATAAATCATCAAGTGCAGCACCGTATTGTAAATCTCTCAGGCCGGGTGTGTTTGGTGAAGAAATATTCACGGTAATATAAGAGGCATGCTCAAAAACTTTTCTCATACAGTGTATGTAATCGTCTTTACCTTGCTCATTAGGGGTATCTTTATTTTTACCTATATTAATACCTAATATGCCGTTGTACTTTGCTGCTTTTACATTACTAATTAAATTATCAACACCTTTATTATTAAAACCCATACGATTAATAATAGCGTTTGATTCTGGCAATCTAAATATACGGGGTTTATCGTTACCTGCTTGCGGGCGAGGTGTAACAGTACCCACCTCTATAAAACCAAAACCCATTTGGCTAAATGCATCTATGCACTCTGCATTTTTATCTAAACCTGCAGCTAAGCCAACCGGATTTTTAAATTCAAGACCTAAAAAGTTAACGGGCTTATTTGCTACAGATTGCGACCATGCGGCACTCAAAGGCGTATTAGCAAAGCGGCTTAAATTATTAAGAGCAAATTCATGTGCCCACTCCGCATCACGGGTAAACATAAAACGGCGAGCTAAATCGTAAAACATGAATATATTCCTCTTTAAATTACAGACAAAAAAATACCTCAGACAAGGCTGAGGTATTATATAACATTTTTAATAATTAGCTTATTACTTAGTTAATAAATAATAATGCGCAAAATTATTTTATTTTGCTGGTGTATCACAATTGTGACTCAATAGCATTAGTTCACGCAATGCCACTGAGAACTTGGCAAAATCATGACTTTGCGACGTTTTAAACTCAGCCAGCATTTGCTTCCAACGAGTAAGTAATAATTCCTGCTTATCCATCCACTCATCAATTTGGTAATCAACGTCTTTTTCATCTGCTTCAAAGCTATTTAAAACAACCTGAGCCAATGTTCGTTGCTGCCAATCTAACTCTTCACGATAAGATGAACGGGCCAACGCTTGCCAATGGTTAGCAACAGGTTGGTTAGTTATTTGATCTAAGAACCAATGTAAGCCCATTCTTGCACCTAGCTTAAAGTAAGTATTAGACACCATAGCAATGCCTCTACGCGAATTATTAGCAATTTCTGCTAGGTCCATCACCGAGAACAAGCTAGATAATGAAACGATGCGCTTAGCTATATCTAATGGTACTCCACTATCAGTTAACTTAGTTGCAGCTTCATCTATGCGAGCACTTTCCTTTTCAACAATATAAGTGTTCAAGTTATCGCTCAAATCACTAAATGTTGGTGAGAAGTACTCAATACCTTGCTCAATCGTTTGTGATTTATTGCGATGACGCAAGAACCAACGAGTTGCTCTGCGAACAGTTCTACGAAGCTGATAAAGCATTTCTGTTTGTACAGCCGCTGGAATTTTATTATCTAAAGCGCTGATTGATGACCACGTATCACGCATTTCAAAAATTTCACTGGCAATTGAGTAACACATTGCAATTTCAGATTCGCTAGCACCTGTTTCTTCGTGCATACGAACCATGAAATTTAAGCCCATGTCATTAACAATATTATTAGCAAGTTTGGTCGCTATAATTTCTTTACGAAGTGGGTGATTATTCATGGCATCATTAAATTTCTCACGTAGTGGGCGTGGGAATGATTTAACAAGTAATTGGCGATAATACGGGTTTTCTGTAATTTCATCCGTTACAAGCGAATCTTTTAACACCATTTTAGCGTATGAAACCAATACTGATAACTCAGGACGCGTTAGATCTTTGCCTGATGCTGCTCGCTCTGCTAACTCTTCATCACTTGGAATAAACTCTATAGCACGGTCTAATTTGCCATCTTTCTCAAGGGCATGAATAAAGCGAATTTTTTCCTTAAGTGTCGATGTACCACGAGATTGCGTGATTGAAATTGTATGTGTTTGACGATAACAGTCTTTCAATACCAGCTCTGACACTTCATCAGTCATAGAATAAAGCAGTTCATCACGTTGTTTAAGTGTTAAATCACCTTCAGCAACTAAACCATTAAGTAAAATTTTAATGTTTACTTCATTATCTGAACAAGCAACGCCGCCAACGTTATCAATAAAGTCAGTATTTACGCGTCCGCCTTGTTCAGCAAATTCTATGCGTCCAAGTTGCGTAGCACCTAAGTTACCACCCTCACCTAGCACTTTAGCACCCAGTTCTTTACCATTTATACGTAGCGCGTCGTTTGCACGGTCGCCAACGTCAGCATCGGTCTCTTTTGTGTGCTTGATGTATGTACCAATACCACCATTCCAGAGCAAATCAAACTCCATCATTAATGATGCTTTCATTAACTCGTTAGGTGTCATGCTTGCTTTTTTTGTACCCAGCATTTTTTTCATTTCTGGGCTAAGGGTAATCGATTTTGCAGCTCGAGAGAAAATACCACCGCCGGCTGAAATAAGATCTTTGTTGTAGTCTTCCCACGAAGAACGAGGCATATTAAATAAACGTTCACGCTCTACATACGATTTTGAGGCATCAGGATTAGGGTCTACAAATATATGCATATGGTTAAATGCAACTTGTAAACGAATGTGCTTAGACAGCAACATACCATTACCAAATACGTCTCCAGCCATATCGCCAATGGCAACTACTGTAAAATCAGTACTTTGACAGTCAATATCCATCTCACGGAAGTGACGCTTAACAGACTCCCATGCACCTTTAGCGGTTATGCCCATTTTTTTATGGTCGTAACCTACAGAACCACCCGATGCAAAGGCATCACCAAGCCAAAAGTTGTACTCATTTGCAATACCGTTAGCTATATCAGAAAACGTTGCTGTTCCTTTATCGGCAGCCACTACTAAATACGCATCATCTTCATCATGACGAACAACATTACTTGCTGGCACTATTTCACCACGTGCAATATTGTCAGTGATATCTAGCAAACCTCTAATAAAGATTTTATAACACTCTTGGCCTTCTTTAATGAAAGCATCGCGCTCTGATGGTAGCTGTTTACAAACAAATCCACCTTTAGAGCCAACAGGTACAATTACGGTATTTTTAACTTGTTGCGCTTTAACTAATCCCAAAACCTCTGTTCGGAAGTCTTCACGACGGTCCGACCAACGTAAGCCACCGCGAGCTACCTTACCAAAGCGTAAATGTACGCCTTCAACACGAGGCGAATAAACAAATATTTCAAAAGCAGGTAACGGTAACGGTACGTCAGGGATCAAACTAGGTTGTATTTTAAATGATACGTAAGATTTAAACTGGTTCTGAGCGTCTTTTTGGTAGTAGTTAGTGCGCAGCGTAGCCACAATCATATCTACGTATAAACGTATAATGCGGTCATCATCAAGGTTGGCTACGTTTTCAAGCTCAAGATAAATTTGTGCTATTAACTTGTCCAGTGTTTTAGAACTCGCAGGGCTCTTAACAGAAAAACGTTTAGCAAATAAGTTAACGATTTGAGACGCAATATGTGGGTAGTTAGCAAACGTACTTTCAATATATGTTTGAGAAAAAGTAACACCAATTTGGCGCATGTATTTAGCATAAGCACGCAAAATAGAGGCTTCACGACCCGTTAAGCCGCCCATTAGCACTAAACGGTTAAAACCGTCATTCTCTAAACGGTTATTCCATACATTGGTTAAAGCCGCACGAAAACGAGCAGACACTTTATCAAAATCATCCATCCCTTTACTGTCAATCAGCATAGAGAAATCCATGATCCAGTTGATTTTGCCATCGCTTGTTTTAACCGAGTAAGGTGTTTCACCTATTACACGTAAACCAAAGTTTTCTAGCATTGGCATTACATCTGATAAATGAATTGGCTCATCTTTATGAAATAAGCTCAAACGGACAATATTTGTATTCGCCTCTTCTTGAGGGCGATAAAAAAGCATCTCAAGCTTGTTTTCTTCACTTAATAGCTCTAGTTTTTCAATATCTACTACTGCGGCACTCGGTAACACTTCATCTTTGTATGAACGGGCAAACGCGTTACAATATTTACGGTTTAAATCATTTCCACGCGCTTCACCTGCAGACTCTAAAAGTGCAGATTGTAGTTTGTCTTCCCAAGTACGGGCAGCTTCTATTAAATTATTTTCGATGTCTTTCACATTAAATTCGATATTGTTGTCAGTCACACGAACAGTGTAATGAGTACGTGCTAGTGTTGACTCGGAGAAGTAAGTGGTAAATTCGACTTTTTCGTCAGAATTAAATGCATTGCCTAAAATATCTTGAGTTTCCCTGCGCAGGGCTGTGTTGTAGCGCTCGCGAGGAACATAAACCATACAAGAGAAAAAGCGACCATAGGCATCTTTTCGCACAAATAAGCGACACATATCACGCTCTTGCACTTGTAATACACCGGTTGCAACTTCAAGTAACTCATTTTCGCGTGCTTGTACTAACTCATCACGCGGGTAAGTTTCTAAAATATTTAATACCGCTTTGTAAGCGTGTGTGCCTTTTGCAAAATCACACATATCCATTATGCGAGTAATTTTGCTTTTTAAAACAGGAACATCAGCAGCACTATTATTATAAAAATTAGATGAAAATAAACCAATAAAACGGTCTTCACCAATAACATTCCCTTCATCATCAAAACGTTTTACACCAACATAATCGATATAAGCGGGACGATGAACACGAGACTGTGAATTAGTTTTAGTTAGGATCAATAAATTACTGCTGCGTGCTTCCTGGCGAGCCACCTCAGGTAACTCAGAAAGCAAGCGAGTATGCTCTTCAGTAGAGTTTTTTAACAACCCTAAACTTGTATCCATTTTACCTTTAAGCTGATAGTCCCCCTGAACAGGACTTAACTCGTATTCACGATAGCCCATAAGGGTGAAATTATCGCTAACTAGCCAATCTAAAAATTCAACGGTTTCTGCCACTTCACTTTTATTTTTGCCGTGGCGGCGCTTAGGTAGCTCTTTACTTACTTCAATTAGTTTTTTTCTTATTGGCTGCCAGTCTTCAACAGCAACAGACACATCAACAAGTACGGATTCTAATTCTTTTTTGAAAGACTCAATGGCAGACGAATCTGTTTGGCGATCAATTTCTATGAAAAAAACTGTTTTTGTAGATGTAGATTCTTGCTCTGCTTTTAAATTAGATAAGCCTGAGATTTTAGCGTTGTCGTCGCGTTGAATTTTAAGAGGGCTATGAAGTAATAAGTGAGAGGCGATATTTTCACGAGTCATGGCCATACGAACAGAATCAACTAAAAACGGCATATCTTTAGCAATAATTTCTACGATGGTATGTGATGACTGCCAGCCATCTTTTGCCACTTCGGGATTGAAAACGCGAATAACGGCGTCGTCAGTAGTATTTTTTTCTAGCGAATTCCAAAGGCTGAGTGCAGCACCGTATAAGTCACTGTCGTTTCGATTTGCCAAATCCTCTTTAGACATATTGCTGTACAAGGCTTTGGCGAATTTCTCAACGAGTAACACATTATCAGCGTGAACTTTTTTCTGGATAAGCTTACAGACATTATCTAGGATAACCGAGGCTTGGCCTTCATTTCGTGTCATTGTATGTTCCTTAATCTATTACTGCTCAAGAGCAGGAATTTGTACAGCCATTTATTAGTGTGGAGTCAGATAAATTCTAACCCTTTTACAGCTAATAAACAGCTTTTTCGATGAAAACATTTCAAGCTTTTCAGCTATTTGGTCATCTATTCACAAATTATAGATATAAATGGCCAATAGTGGCCATTTAGGAGCAATATTATTCACATTATTTTTTCTGGTCGGTCCACAGAAGACTTCCAATTGCAGGTAATAACAGCACTGCACCTAACATATTCACTAAAAACATGAAGGTAAGAAGTATTCCCATATCAACTTGGAATTTCAAATCTGAAAAAATCCATGTGCTTACACCAATGGCGAGAGTAATACCGGTAAATAGTACCGCACTACCGCGTTCAATGAGTGCATTACGATAAGCAATCGACAATGGTACATTTTGTTTAAGCTGCCCCATCATCGACGAAAGTATATAAATACCGTAATCCACACCAATACCTACCCCTAGGGCAATAACTGGTAAGGTTGATACTGTTAGGCCAATTTCTAGCTGTACCATTAACGCTTGTGCAAGCGTTGATACTATATAAAGCGGTAACACCACAGCAATAGTCGCTTTTACGCTTCTAAAACTCAGTAAGCATAATGCAATAACAGCACCGTATACATATAGCATCATTGGTATTTGAGCCTCAGACACTGACTCGTTTGTAGCGGCCATTACGCCGACAGGACCAGACGCTAATTTAAAGGCAAGCTTTTCTGTCCCTTCTTCATTTGCGAACTGTTTAACGCTTGCAATAACGCGGTCGATAGTCTGCGCTTTGTGATCATCTAAAAAGATAATAACAGGCATCACAGAACAATCACCGTTCAGTAACCCTGTGCTTGTTTCAACACGCGCAGTTGACTGCACTAATGAAGCCGAATTACGCGGCAAGCTCTGCCATTTTAAATTACCTTCGTTGTAACCCGCATTAACAGACTGAGCAACCGAACTTAAACTAACTGCAGATTGAACACCTGCAACATTTTCAACTTTGTATTGAAAACGGCTAATGCGCTCCATTACATCATATTCTGTACATGCTGCTGGATAAGCTTCAACTATCACTTTTAAAATATCTGATGAAATAGTGTACCTGTCCGATATTAAAAAAGTATCCTGATTATAGCGAGCATCTTGATGAAGTGACGGAGCACCTGCATGCAAATCACCTATCCGCATTTTATCAGCTTGCCAGTAACCAAAAGCAAATAAAACAAGCGTAAAGCCAATAATGATTTTAGCTGCTTTAGGATCGGTTGCTTTTACCAATAAATCCCTAACTTTATCAAGCATATTTGGCTTGTTAGCGTCACCTGATTGAATATGAATGCTATTTTCAAATTGCATGTATGAAGCCCAAACAGGCAATAGAATTAAGTTAGTAAATATAATAACCGCAACACCTAAGCTAGCAGTAATTGCAAGCTCACGGATAATACCTATATCAATCGTCAACAAAGTTAAAAAGCCAACAGTGTCTGATAAAAGAGCAATACCACCTGGAATTAAAAGCGCTCTAAAACTTGATTGACAGCAAACTCGCGTACTTTTCCCTTCGCTTACTTTTTTACCTATCGCGTTTATCATTTGTACGCCATGGCTAACACCAATAGCAAATACTAAAAATGGAACTAATATCGACATTGGATCAAGTCCAAAGCCAAGGCTTGAAAGCAACCCTAACTGCCATGCAACCGCAATGATCGAGCATGCAATGGGTAAGATTGTAAGCTTTAAGCTTCCACAGAACAGCCAAACCATAATAAATGTGAAGGCTATGGCAATTGCAAAAAATAACACAACGCCTTTAGCCCCTTCTGCAATATCACCAGCCATCTTTGCAAAACCGATAATATGAATACTTACTTTGTCCGTACTCAGAGGCTCTCTTAACTCTGTTTCGAGCTTTTCTGCAAAGGCTAAGGTGTCTAACTTTTCTTGCGTTTGTGGGTCAGTTTCTAATAATTGCGCTGTTACCATTGCACACGAATAGTCGCTTGCAATCATACGACCAACAACTTTTGCTTTTTCTATATTTTCTTTAACAACGGCTAAGCCACGTTCGTTTGCCTTAAAGTTTGCAGGAATAATTGGGCCACCGGCAAAACCATCCTCAACCACTTCGACAAATCGGGCGCTAGGAGCAAATATAGAGTTTACGAGCGGTCTGTTTACACCGGGTATAAAATAAAGCTGATCATGAACAGCTTTTAACTGAGTAAAAAATTCTGGATTGAATATGTTACCACTGTCATCACACACTGAAATTAAAATACTATTCGCACCACCAAACTGCTTTTCATGCTTGGTATACACTTTCATGTATTCGTGATTTAAAGGGATATTTTTATTAAACGAAGCATCTAGTTGAATGTGCGTGGCTTTAAAAATAAGCAAACAAGTAATAATTGCAAAACTTATAAGCACAACTAAGCGATGTCTAAAAATCGCTTTTTCTATAAAATCTAAAATAGTATGCATTAAGGGGTCAACTCCTTCACTTTAATGCCATCTTCAGTAGCCATTACCAATTTATTATTTTTAATCACACCACCAAGTATCGCTTTACCATCGGCAAGTTGCTCATGAGTTAATAAACCATCCTGTAAGTGAAAAATCACCCCGCTATTTGCTAGCATTAACCACTGTTTGTTATTGTAATTAATAATACTGTTTACAGTAGCAGCTTTAGTACTCTCAAGGTGAAGCCACTCATCTTCATCACGCTGCTTGCTGAATACATTACCTCTAAGCCCTGCGACTACTTCTTGAGAATTATCTGAATTAAAAGCGAAGAAAGAACCTGGGTATATTTCTTCAAGACGCAGCCAAGTTTTACCGTTATCTGTGCTTCTCGCTAGTAAGCCCATCTCACCAACAAGCATTAAGCCTTCAGAAGTTTGTTCAATTCGATTAAAATGTGGCAGGATTGATGCTGTTTCGGCCTCGTATCCTTCAGGATCATTGTTTTTTAAGTCGTTTAAATAATCTCTGTCTTCACTGAACAATAGAGAATCTAAAAATCGTTTTTCCCACTGTTTACCACCATCGGTGGTATGGTAAAACATGCCATACGCACCCACGGCAAAGCCTTCTAATTTATCTTTAAATAAAATATCTAAACACGGCTTATCTAAAGAAGGCTTAGCCTGTTGTAATTGCCAATTATTACCACCATCAACAGTGTTAATAATTGTGGCATCGTGCCCACATGCCCAACCGTTGTTTTCATCACTAAAATCAACAGCGGTTAATAACACTTGCGTAGGCACTAATTCTGCTTGTTGCCACATTTCACCATTTGTACTTTTTATAACTGTTCCATGTTTACCTACAGCAACTAATTCATTGCCTGTATTGATAATGTCAGTTAATAGTGTTTTTTGTGCATTAGGCGCACTAATTGCGTTTTTTGGTGTATCTTGAGCAAAACTCGCACCGCTTATAATCAGGCTGGCACATACCAAATACTTCATAAATTTTAATCGCCTTGAACTGAAAGGAGTGTTTGTCTTTGTAAACGAGGAAAGTTTTTGCGTTGAAAGACAAACGCGATGAGAAAGGAAAAAGGCACCTAACTTAAAATTAGGTGCCTAGTTTTAATTTATCTACCTGCGCGACGTAAGGCGCTAGATGTAAATTCATTATCATTAAATGATTTTGAAAAATCGTACATTTTTTCTTGGTTATCTAAACCAATTGCTAAATAACGACGTGAATTCAAATCATGATAAACTTCTAACGTACTCCACTGAGTGGGTACTTCGTAGTAGTTAAGACCGTAAGCCATTGCTACACGGTAAAGCTGATCACGGTTATCGTAAATGTCTGTTACCGTTACTTGCCAGCTATCTTCATCTATATAAAACACACGTTTTTTATAAATGTGACGCGTATCATCTTTAAGGTTAGCCTCTACTACCCAAACACGGTGCTTTTCATAACGAGTATGCTCAGGATTGATGTGGCCAGGCTTTAAAATGTCATCATACTCTAGCTTGTCACTGTGAAGCTTGTAGCTATTATATGGAACATAAAGCTCTTGCTTACCTTTAAGCGTCCAGTTGTAACGGTTTGGTGAGCCATTGAACATATCAAAGTCATCAGTAGTACGTAAGCTATCTGCTGCAGTACCCGGTGCGTCATAAGCAACGTTTGGTGCACGGCGAACACGTCGCTGACCAGAATTATATGTCCATGCTTGGCGTGGCGTTAATATTTGGTCCATTGTTTCATGTACTAGTAATGCAGTACCCGCAAGACGTGCCGGTTGAGTAACACTCTGTTTAAACTTAAACAATATGTTTGAGTCTTGCAGCTCGGCAGGTGTAGCACTTGGATCAGAATATTTAACAAGTAGCTGTTCATCAAAACCAACATAGTTGTAAGAACCTGATGCTGTAGGTGCAGCTTGTCCACCAAAACGTTCGATTGACTCACCTCTAAAACGTAATAAATGGTTCCAAATTGCTTCTAAACCTGTTTTAGGGATGGGAAATGGAATACCAATAGCCGTATTTTTAATTCCGTTTCCGCCTTCAATCAATTCGGCAGTAGGCGCAAACTCTTTAGTTGCATCATAAACAAACTGAGGATATGAGGCCGAACGGCGTGTCTCATACACTGGCATTTTGAATGTGTCTGGATACGCTTCAAACAAAGCAATTTGGCCTGGGCTCAAGTTAGCTTTATATTTATCGATGTTTGATTTATCAATAGTGAAAAGCACTTTATCACTTGAAAAAGGGTCTAGGTGATGCATGCCAACATCGTACCCTGCAGGAGCTGCAGTAATACCATTGTTCCATGCTGGAATTGAGCCGTCAGCGTTACCTGCTTTTTCGGCGCCCATTGGCGTTAAATCTTGACCTAAACGCGCTACTTCTTCAGCTGATAGTTTTGCTAAAGTAGCATTACTTGCAAACAAGCTAGCAAAAGCTGCTGCAATGAGGGTAGGTTTTTTAATCATAGTAATGTTACCCCTAAATAGAATATTTTAAGTTAAAAGAAACGTAATCGCGGTCTGAGAATGTATTAACACCGCCACCGCCCCAAAACGAGTTATAGCTCACATCAAGTGACCACGCATTTTGGTAGTTAAAGTTCATCGTAGCACCTAAAGATTTACGATCTTCAATGAACAAGAACATCGGATCTGGTGTATTACCATTTACGTCATGTGAAAATACAAAACGTGGTGAAAAGTTAATACCTTTGTAAAAGTTGAAGTAATCGCCTTTCGCAATTAGGCGGTAACCCCAAGACGATGCTGTAGCGAATGATTTCTCTTCAGCGCCATTTGATAGACCAAGTTGCAATGTTGAATAATCAGTAGTACCTGGGCCTGTTATTGTGCCACTACGGCCAGTGCCTGATACATTTAAACGCATTTCGTCATAGCCAGGCATATCGTGAATTTTAACGGCACCCACTTCACCAACTACAGCCCAGCTATCAGCACCTAATGAAGGACCAAATAAATGTGTTGCTGTAAATTGAATTTGTGATGTGTCGCGTTCAATGTAGCCTTTGGCAACTTCACCTGCACCAACTGAGCTTACCGCATCGCCTATACTCATTTGCGAAATACCCGCAAAATCAGGACGAATACCAGCAACCGCCAATTGCTCAGGCATAGCTGTGTAAAGTAACTCTACGTCATCAATTTGTAGCGGTTCATCTTGGCGAAAAGCAAATTCACCCGCGAAGGCTGTTTCGCCAATAGTCGTATTAAAACTTAAACCATATAACTTAATATCTTCAGGGTACTCGTTTTCAGCTTTAGAAAAAGCAGTTAAATCAGCAACATTATCTGACGTGATTTCTGTTGTCATGATCATCGCTAAATCTTGGGCAATTGCAGCTTGTGAAAAGTTTGATACGCGACCAGATATAAGCGGACGACGGCTATGATAATTCACGTGATAGAGTGCAATTTCAGTATCATTAAATTCAGGTAAAAATACACCTAAACGTAAACCATACTGACCACCATCTTCAGGCTCTGTTTTACCATTATCTCCTTTACCTTTTAAAGCAACTTTAGTTGGGTATGCAAGATACATTTGAGCTAATAAAGCACTTCCTTCTGCACTTGAAGGATCAATACCTTGTGCTGCTGCGGCCAATGCAAAATCAGATGTTAAGTTATTCAGGCTATCTGTTAAAAAAGCGACATCAATATCAGGATTAGACGTAAAACCTAATTGAACATTCTGCTGATAACCATTTTCTGCTGCAAAGTCATTAGTCGAAAAATACGTACCAGCTGCTGGTAAACGCGTTTCTTGCCATTGGTATTGGTAGAAACCTTCAAGGGTAATGTTGTCAGTAATGCCAAGCGATGCCCAAAGCATGCCTACAGGTATGAATGCTTCTTTAAGCTCAGCACCTGGCGCTTTCAATCGGTCAATATCAACTGGGTTTACGTTAATACCATGAGATAAAAGTGTACTCTCACCCCAGTTAACTACTTGTTGACCTAAACGGACAGATAAAGGGTTATTACCATCATTTAAATCAAAATCAGCCCACACAAACGCATCTAATAAACGAATATCTGCACAGCTTTGCGCTTTAGTGTCTTTATCATCACACGGATCAACCCCCTGCCCTGATGTAGGATTTGAATATGCATGATAGCCATCCATCAACGCAAAGTCATAAAAATACATGAAGCGAGTGAACAAACCGTAGTTATCTTTATTTATTGAAAGGTCATGTGTTCCCTTCAAAAGTTTTGAAAATGAGTCACCACTGTCAAAATTTAAATTACCAGCATCACCATTATTTGAATAAGAGCCAGGTTGAGCCCATACATCTTGAGATGAGTAAATAGTGTTGTTTAGCGCAGGGTTGTAACCTGTCCAATCAAATGCCGGATTGTTACTTTTACCAATTAGGCTAAAGTCTCTGTCTTCTACGCGAACACTTTGCCCATATGAAAAGGTTGAATCGAAGGTTATATCAAACCCTCCGGCGTCGAATGTTACAGCCTGTGAACTTGCTGTAGTTAAAGCTAAACTAGCGGCTGCTAAACCTATAGCGATTTTGTTTTTAACAAAAAGCGATCTTCTTATCATTGTGGTTCCCCCCTGTCGCGGGTCATATTGTGTGATCAAGTTATTGTTTTTAGTGTAATCGTAACGATAGAAGCGAATTGTATAAATTACAAATAGTCGCATTCAATCTGTCATATATATAGTGTGTCAGCTGACGTTTACGTATTGGTAAGACGTCATACCAGATAATTTATACACGTTATTTAACAATAGAACAAATTGAAATTAACAAAAAGACAATATTTTTATGGTTTTATAACATAAAAATAGCGCTCTAAGCCACTCGTTCAATACGAATAAATTTATTTTCAGGGGTGAGTAACATTCTAAAACGCCCTCTGACACCTAAACTTGTAACAAACGGTCTTAAATGATCGGCAGAAAACCGAATTGACTTCCCACCCTCTTCAACCACTTGCACAGAACTATATCGACCGTGGTAGTAATCCATACAGTCGTTATAGCTCAATCTTAAATTAAAGTAATATTCAAGCATTTAATTAAGCGCTTTTTCAACCTTCTCGAATAAGTCGTCACTTAGTCCATCTAAATTAGATAAACGTTCTAATTGCGTCTTCATAAGCGCTGAACGTGTTTTATCATAACGTTTCCAAGACATAAACGGTGTTAGCATTCTTGACGCATTTTGTGGATTTATTGCATTCAGCTTAACAAGTAAATCACCAAGCAATTCATATCCTTGCCCGTCAGCACGGTGAAATTGCTGAGTGTTAAAGTAGCTAAAACTCCCCACTAAAGCACGGACTCTATTGGGATTGGAAAAATCAAAACTTGGGTGCTCGTATAATGACTTAATATTAATAATAGCATCTTCACCTGTTTGCATTGCTTGAAGCGCAAACCATTTATCCATAACAAGTACATCATGTCGCCATTGACTATCAAAGTGCGACAATAAATCATCACAAAGTGGATGAGAGGCTTTAACCACCGCGCTAAGTGCGCCCAACACATTGGTCATATTTGACGAGCTAGCGGCTAGTTTAATAAATTTATCTGTTTGTGTGCTTGGCATCTTTGCAAGATAATGCAGGCATATTTGCTGTAGTGCCCGCACAGCAACCGCTTCGGCATTTATGCTACCATCGTCATGTAATGAACCAAAACATGCGATAAGCTCATCATTAAGGCTTGTGGCAATTTGTATTTCGAACTGTGCTACAACACGAATAATTTCATCAACAGGAATAATTTCAAATTCTGCGGCTAAAGTGTCAAAGCTAGGTAATTTTAATAACTCAGCAATTAACGCTAAATCGCCTTGTTTTGAAACAATTAAAACACGCAAGGCTTCAATTATCTCGTCACTTAATTGAAATTGTGTATCTGAGTTAATTGCTGCTTTTACCGCTTTTATAAACAATTGTTGCTGTGCATCCCAACGTGAAAAATCACTTCGTGCAAAACGCATAATATGCAAAAGCTCTAGCTCAGTTGTTTGTTGAGTTAGGATACACGGAGCAGAAAAGTCTTCTAACAACACGGCAACAGGATTACAAGTCACATTCTCAAAAGTATAACTCTGCTTTTTATCGGTAACATCAAGCACATTACTAACTTTTAAACCTTTGTACTGTAATTCGATACTACTGCCGGATTCGTCCAACAACTCAATTGCAAACGGGATATGCAACGGTTTGTTATCGGGCTGATTAATCGGTGCATATTGCTCTATGGTTAGTGTGTAGGTATTTGAGGCACTATCGTAATGTTCTACAGCATTTAAGCGAGGCGTACCCGCCTGACTATACCAACGCTTAAATTGCTCTAAATTAACACCCGATGCGTCACTCATAGCACTGACAAAGTCGTCACAGGTAACTGCTTGGCCGTCATGGCGTTTAAAATAAAGCGCCATCCCTTTTTGAAAGTTAACCTCACCAAGCAAGGTATGCATCATTCTTATTACTTCAGCACCCTTGTCGTATACTGTTACGGTATAAAAGTTATTCATTTCAATAACTTTTTCGGGTCGAATAGGATGCGCCATAGGCCCTGCGTCTTCACTGAACTGATGCGTACGCATCACCTTAACAGCATCAATGCGGTTGAGTGCACGCGATCCAAGATCACTACTAAACTCTTGGTCTCTAAATACAGTTAGCCCCTCTTTAAGTGATAACTGAAACCAATCTCTGCACGTAACACGATTACCAGTCCAATTGTGAAAGTATTCATGACCTACTATAGACTCAATAGTATGGTAATCTTTATCCGTTGCTGTTTCTTGATTGGCCAAAACACATTTACTGTTAAATATATTTAAGCCTTTGTTTTCCATTGCACCCATATTAAAGAAATCTACGGCTACAATCATGTATATATCAAGGTCATATTCTAAATTAAAACGCTCCTCATCCCATTGCATAGATTTTTTAAGTGATTGCATCGCATGCGGTGTTTTAGGCAAATTACCCTTATCTACAAATAATGCTAAATCAATTTTTCGGCCACTTTTAGTTGTATAGGTATCGTTTAATACATCAAAATCACCAGCAACTAATGCAAATAAATAGCTTGGTTTTTTAAATGGGTCTTGCCATTTAGAAATATGACGGCCGTCAGGTGTCTCACCTTTGTCAATTTGGTTGCCATTAGACAATAAATGCGTGTATCTTGAATCAGCAATAATAGTCACATCAAACGTAGACAACACATCAGGACGATCCATGTAATATGTTATCTTTCTAAAGCCCTGTGCCTCACATTGTGTACAATAGGCTCCACCAGATAAGTAAAGACCTTCTAAAGATGTATTTGTCTCAGGAGATATCTCGGTCACAATACGTAATTTACAACGTTCTGGTAAGTTATTAATAATTAGCTGTTCATCAACAACGCTATAATCTGTTATCTCAATCGCATCTATCGATAAGGACGTTAAACGTAAATCTATGCCATCTAGTATTAGAGGTGATTGATTATCACCAACACGCGTTAACGTCAGTACGCTTGTTACCGTTGTATTTGTAGGCTGAAGATCAAACGTTAAGTCTGTGTGGTCTATTAAAAAATTTGGTGCTTTATAGTCTTTGAGATATTGAGCTTGAGGTTTTTTTGAGTCGGTCATAATTACTCCAAAAAAAGCGCCTCTATATGAAGAGGCGCTACTAAATTTAGGCAGATTGTTTCGGCTTAATACGTAGAATCTTAATACCGAGATACGCATATATAACAGCTAAAACGGGATTAATTAAATTAAAGAAAGCGTAAAGTGCGTAATCGAAAGGGTTTATTAAAAGTACACTTTGCATGTAAGCACCACATGTATTCCAAGGAATAAGTGGACTGGTAATCGTACCGCCATCTTCTAAGGTGCGAGATAAATTAACCGGCTTTAAACCGCGCTTTTTATATTCATCTTTAAACATACGTCCAGGAACCACAATAGCAATATATTGATCGGCTGCAATGAGGTTAGTACCAATACACGTTGCAATGGTAGAGGCAATTAAAGAGCCTGTACTTTTCGCTATTTTTAAAATACTTTTTACGAAAATGTCTAACAAGCCTGTTTTTTCCATAATAGCGCCAAACATAAGCGCAGTCATAATTAACCACGTCGTTGTTAACATTCCCGCCATACCGCCACCGCTAAGTAGTGAGTCCATTTTGTCATCACCGGTATCGATGCTAAAACCGTCAAAAAATGTCGTCCATACTAATTTGAAATACCCAACCACTTCGCCTTGAGAAGTATCAATTTGAGAACCAATTAAGTCAGACTGAAATAGCATAGCCCAAACAGCACCAACCACAGCACCAATAGAAATAGCAGGAAAAGCAGGCATTTTTTTAATTGCTAGCACTAAAAGCACAATTAAAGGAATGAGCATCTCAAAACCAATATTGAAGTTTTGCTCCAAAATTAGCGTAATTTCGTCTAAACGCCCAGCCTCATTAGAAGCCGTTGCGTTAAAGCCCATAAATATAAATATAATAAGCGCAATCACAAAGCTAGGAACTGTTGTCCATAGCATATGCTGAATATGTTCAAATAAGTCAGAGCCAACCACTGCGGGCGCTAAGTTAGTTGTTTCAGAGAGTGGGCTTAGTTTGTCACCAAAATACGCACCAGATATAACAGCACCAGCTGTAACTGTCTGATCTAAACCAAGACCCGTAGCAACACCTAATAAAGCAACACCAATTGTAGCTGCAGTGGTCCACGAGCTACCAATGCTCATAGCCACAATGCCACAAATTAAACAACTTGCTGCATAAAACCAACTAGGGTTAATTACTTGCAGGCCATAATATATTAGCGTTGGTACTGTGCCCGATAACAACCAAGTACCTATCAAAGCACCTACCATTAATAAGATGAGTATAGCGCCAAGAGAGAGCGTTATACCCTCTATCATAGCTTGCTCAAGCTTTTTCCACGTGTAGCCGTTTTTTAGGCCAATTAGAGCAGCTGCGAAGGTTGCAAATAAAAGTGCAATTTGGTTTGGTCCAGATGACGAGTTGTCACCAAATAAGTAAACCGCAGCCCCTAACAAGCAAATTAAAACTGAAATAGGAATTAATGCATCAAGAAATGAGGCGGGTTTTACTGGTTTATCATCCAATGGGTTCAAAGTTGAGACTCCTACACACATACAGCGTGTTTAATTATTATTTTTAGCACTTAGTGCGTATTAACTGAGCATTTCTAAGCCGGCTCAATTTTTAATAGTTAGAGATTATAACAATTTAGGCTGTGATAGGTAGCAAAAAAGGCGCACGAGCGCCTTTTTTGTAGTGGTAAAACCAGTTTTTACTTTTTGGCGATGCGACCAAAGTTAATGTAGTCCTGAGTAATTAAGGCCGCTTCTTCAAGGAACGGGTCAAGCTCATCAATTACATCTGGTACATCATCTAGGTTTTCAACCGGATCTTTACCTAATCGTTTCAAGCGCTCATTTGTACGAACTAATGCACGCGCTTCACCTTCTTCTTTTTCTTTAATACGCGTGGCTTCAACTAAAGAAATCGTTTTACGATCTTTTTCTTCGTTGTACAACGCTATATCATCAAACACGTAGCCGAACTCAGGTTCAGATTTAATACGATCTTTATGCTGCTTTTCTAGGTAAGGAATAACTGGAGTTAAATTTCCTAACTTTTTATATTTTGCTTTAACAATGCTATCCCAAGGAAGTGCATTATCTTGTTTACTTTCACCCCACTCGGCAGGATCTATAGCCGATGGAAATGAAATGTCAGGAATAACACCTTTGTGCTGAGTACTGCCGCCATTAATACGGTAAAATTTAGCTATGGTGTATTGCACGCTACCTAATGGGTTATCGTAAAGATCATACGCTCTTGCAAGACCTTTATGTTGCTGCACAGTGCCTTTACCAAATGTTTGTTCGCCAATAATAACAGCGCGACCATAATCTTGCATTGCAGCGGCAAAAATCTCAGATGCAGACGCACTGTAACGATCAACTAAAACCGTTAATGGCCCGTCGTAATAAGTAACTCCATCACGATCTCTTTGCTCTTCAATTCGGTTATTTAGAGTATGTATTTGTACAACAGGACCTTGATCGAAAAACAAGCCAGAAAGCTGGGTCGCTTCGTATAACGAACCACCACCATTTTGACGTAAGTCGATAATAATACCCTCTACTTTAGCCTCTTTTAATTTAGCTAACTCAACTTTTACGTCTTTAGACAAATTATTGTAAAAACCTGGGATTTCAATAACCCCAATCTTGCTTGATAAATCAGAATATTTAGCTTCAAACACTTCTGACTTTGCAGCTCTGTCTTCAAGACGGATTTTGTCACGAGTAATTTCGACCACTTTAGGTGTGCCATGAGCATCTGCACCTTTCAAATATTGCAAACGTACTTTCGTACCTTTAGGGCCTTTTATTAAATCTACAACATCGTCTAAACGCCAGCCAATCACATCGGTAAAATCTTCACCGTCTTGTGCTACGCCAATAATGCGGTCATCTGCTTTAATTTGTTCGGTTTTGTCTGCTGGACCACCTGGAACAAGACTACGAATTACGGTGTAATCTTCGTCAGGAGTTAGTACAGCGCCAATGCCTTCAAGTTCTAGGTCCATATCCATTTTAAATTGTTCAGCACGTCTTGGTGATAAGTAAGACGTATGCGCTTCAATCGTGCGAGCTAAAGAATTTAAAACAATTTGAAATGCATCTTCTGAGTTAGATTGAACTAAACGTTTCTCAGCGTTTTTGTAACGCTTAGTAAGAATCTCTTTGATTCCTTCCCAATCTTTACCAGTCATTTTTAATCGCAATGCATCGTACTTAACACGCTCTCGCCAGATCTCGTCTAGCTCTGCTTGCGATGTTGGCCACGTTGCATCTTCACGATCAAAAAAGTATTCATCTTGTTTTTCGAACGTCATTTCGTTTTCTAATAAAGAAAGTGAATATTCGTAACGTTCAAAACGGCGCTTTAGGCTTAAATTAAAAATATCAAACGTAAAGCCTAGCTTGCCGGTAGTTAAAGCGTTGTCAAAGCTATCGCGATATTGCTCAAAGGACGCAATATCACTGGCTAAAAAAACGCTTTTATTAAAATCAAGGGATTCGATGTAACGATCGTACACTTTACTAGAAAGTTCATCGTTAAATCGAACCGGGATATAGTGTGAACGAGTAAATAAGCTTGCCACGCGCTTACTGGCAGTGCCATGTTGACTTTCTTGCTTGAGTAGAGGTAAATCATCAATGGTGACAGGCTCTACAGCAGCAAATAATGAACCTGAAAACAGGGCTGCAACTACCGGAATGAGCGTAAACTTTTTACTCATACAAACTCCTTAATTTATGTACAACTTAAACAGTGTATAAGCTGTCTGCTTTGGTTTTAACTTGCATACCAGTCACTAATTCAACATGAACGTCGTCTTTATTTACTTCAGTGATTACTGCATTTACAAGTGCTTGGCCTAGTTTAACTTTAACCTTGTTATTAACCTTGACCTCTGTTGCTGGTAAAGGTTCAATTTTACCTGAACGTTTAGCGGGTGCAGATTTAGTTGCTTTGCTAGCTGACGCATTTTTATCAGCGCCCTTGTTTGCATGTGCAGGCTTCTTCTTAAAGTTTTTAGAATCTGAGTCTTGACGTGGACGCTGTTGTTTCTTGCGCTTCGCCATTTTTGCACGGCTTTCTTCTAGTGCTTTTTGAGCATGATCAATGTGCTCTTGCTCAACTTTTTCACCTTCATTGCCATCAAGGTCAATACGAAACTCCGACTTTGTCACAGCTTCTAAATAACGCCAGTTAGACGTGTATTTTCTTAGTGCTTGACGAACTTGAGTCTTGCTTACTTTTTCAGACCCTTCAATACGCTCAGCAATATCTTTAAAAATACCGACTTTAAGCGGTTTGATACCGTCTTTTTGTTTAAAACATTGTGGAAATTCTTGGTACAAGAACTCCAATACTTCATTAATATCTTTTAGCTTGTTTGTGGTTTCCATTTTAGAACCTATTTTTCACATCTTTTCATCAAGGGACGAATCAACATAGTGTATTACCCAGTCGACCAGTTCTTCGAAATCGGCTTCAAGTACAGCCATATCACCTCGAAGGTGTTCCCAAATACCATTTATTATTTCATCGATTGATTCACAATCTAAATCATCTGGGAGTTTGTCCCAAGCAATGTGAATCAAATCATTGAGCGTTTCCGCTACATGTTCTTCTTCGCCTTCCCAATCGCCTACATCTTGTATAGCAAACAGGTAGTCCTGAACATTTAGCAAATCTTTCATTACAAGCTAGCCTCAAAGCATTTAACCAATGCTTCTAATCCCGCTTTGTCATCAGTGTCAAATCTAGAAATACTAGGACTATCAATATCTAGCACTGCAAATATTTTACCATGTTTCATGATAGGTACAACAATCTCAGAGTTTGATGCCGCATCGCAGGCAATATGCCCGTCGAATGCATGAACATCTTCAATTAGTTGTGTTTGCAACGTAGCTGCAGCCGTCCCACATACACCCTTTCCTACTGGAATACGAATACATGCTGGATTACCCTGAAATGGGCCTAGTACTAATTCTGACGGCGAATCAATAAAGTAAAAGCCCGCCCAATTTACATCATCTAAAGAGGTAAATAACAGCGCGCTTATATTTGCCATATTAGCAATTACATTCGACTCACCGGCAATCAGCGATTCAGTTTGTTTAACTAATGACTGGTAAAAATCGTGCTTTTGCATACCAAACTACTTCTTATTAAACATACAGTAGCTAAAGGTACTCTTTGTGGTGAAAAATTGGAACCTTTTGCAGGTAAAAAAAAGGAATTTCCGTAGTTTAAGCACGCCCTTGGTTAATAAAAAAGCGATTATGATTTTGAAGTTTTACGAAGACCAAATAAAAACAGCCCTGCCGCTATTGCTGACATAACACTATTTATTAAAAATATTTCGCCTGTGGAGGCACTTAAAAGAAAGCTAAAAATAGCACCACCAAGTAAACCAAGCGTTAAAACACCGGAATAGTTTACTTTTGAATATTTAAACATTAATAAATAGCCTGGGACAACAAATGCAGCCATTGTTAAGCCAACAATATGCGCATTAGATATGGCTGTCATCAATAATGAAAAAAATATAGAGACAAATTCACCTTGTAGCGTTATTGAATAATAAATACCTAATAGGCTACCCACAATCACAGGAGAAAGTAATGAAAGCGCAACGCTTTTTGCTAATTGGTGTTTCATTTAATAATCCTTAACAACACACTTAAACTCTATTTATAAGCATGCACCAAGAACCCAAAGTTAGAAACAGAGACTATGGTCGTAAATTACGAACAAAAATAAAACACATTAAACAACAAACGACCTACCATTCCCGGCTAATAATTTTAATAAAGGTAAAGTTATTGCTTTTGAGTAACAAGACAGGTGATTCATTTTCAGATGTTAAACAGGAGAGTTATTTGATGTCTTCAGCTTCATGCTTAATTTTAAAATTGATCAAACATAAATGCCAATTGCAATTGATAGTCAAATTCAAAAAACAAAAAAGCCCGCTGTTTGCGGGCTTTAATATAATGGTGGAGAGATAGGGATTTGAACCCTAGATAGGCTACAAACCTATGCCGGTTTTCAAGACCGGTGCATTCGACCACTCTGCCATCTCTCCTAAAGTGCTATAAACTAAAAGTAAGAGTGTACTTATAGTTATTGTAATAAGTGGTGGAGAGATAGGGATTTGAACCCTAGATAGGCTACAAACCTATGCCGGTTTTCAAGACCGGTGCATTCGACCACTCTGCCATCTCTCCGCACGGCCTGCATAATAGGGAAACCCGTTGGCTTTGTGAAGCTTTTTTTTAAAAAAATTGCTTAAGTGCTTAAAAAACAATTAATTTGTTCAAAGATAAAACAAAAACTTTCTTTTTGGTGGTTAAATGAACTTTAATTAAAAAATTAATGTCTATTGATCCACAAAGGTTTGCCCAAACATATAAGAGTTGGTAATCTAATTTTAGTTAAATTATCGAAACACACGTTTCACTTAAAGGAGCTCTACAATGGCGTTTAATCAATCGTACAATACCGCTAAACCGGTAATGTCTACCATTGAAACAAACAAGGTACTTAAAAACACCTACTTTTTACTTGCGATGACACTTGCATTTAGTGCAGTGACTGCCGGTATCTCAATGGCACTACAATTACCTTACTTTATGGGAATTGTGTTCACACTGGTTTCGTTTGGTTTATTATTTGTTGTAAACAAAAAAGCTGACACCGCATCTGGTGTATTTTGGGTATTTGCTTTCACAGGTTTAATGGGGGCTGGTCTAGGTCCAATGTTAAACCATTACGCTGCCATGCCTAATGGCCCAATGCTTATAATGCAAGCTCTTGGTTCAACAGCACTTATTTTCTTTGGTCTATCTGCATATGCGCTCAACACCAAAAAAGACTTCTCTTTTATGGGCGGCTTTTTAACGGTTGGCCTAATTGTGGTTATTGTTGCAAGCATTGTTAACATATTCATCGGTAGTTCTTTAATGTTTATGGTGCTTAACGCTGCGGTTGTATTAATTATGTCTGGCTTAATTTTATTTGATACAAGCCGCATTATTAACGGCGGAGAAACTAACTACATTCGCGCTACAGTATCTTTATACCTAAATGTGTACAATCTATTTACTTCACTACTGCACCTACTTGGCGCAAGTGATGACTAATTAAATAGTTCTGTTAAAATAGCCCCTTTATTGGGGCTTTTTTATTGGAATTGTTTTGGCACGATTTGTTCTTTCATTACACACACCACCATCAGATCACGACACCAGCCAACGCATAATTAAGTTTGCTAATGCGTGTTTATCTCAAGGGCACACCATAGACGCAATATTTTTGTATCAGCAAGGCGTTTATCATGCATCAACACATTTTGACTTAGCCTCTGACGAGCTTCAAATTAGCGCATTATGGCAGGCGCTATCAAGTCAAAATATTAATCTTATGCTGTGTGTAACCGCGGCAGAAAAAAGAGGCTTAGATACGTCAAACACAGGCGAATTTTCTGTTGCAGGTTTAGCTGAATTCGCAATGCTTGTAAGCGACGCTGATAAGTGGGTGCAATTTAAATGATTAATGTATTAGTAATGAGTCAAAGTAGCCCATTTGATGATCTTAACCTGCGAGATGCCCTCGATATGACGTTAATTTTTGCAGCTGTCGATCAAAACATAAGCTGGTTATTTAGTGGCCCCGCTGTTTTAGCATTAAAAAAGAATCAAACCCCTTCCACAATAGGTATTAAAGATTTTTTTAAAAACATAAAAACGCTAGAAGTTTATGACGTAGAAAACATCTATGTATGTGAAAAATCGCTCCTTGATTATGGCCTAAGTAAAACTGATTTACTCATAGACGCGCACGCGGTTACATTTGGTGAACAACAAACACTTATCAAAAAACAACATCACGTGGTGACCTTATGAGCACACTACATATTTTTTCAAAACCATTAAATTACTATTCTGCTAACCAGCTAGAAAACTTAATTTGTGCTGATGACCGAATATTGCTTTTAGGTGACGCATGCTTTGCTAATAAACAATTTAAACAATTTTCAGACACCCTCTTAGTACTTGAAGAGGACGCACTCGTTCGTGCAATTAAGCTATCAAATAACGACACTGCCATTAGCTATGACGAGTTTGTGGCTCTTACTTTAACCTCTACGCAATTAATTACTTGGTAACCCATGCTTGAATTTAACCAACAAACAATAGACACAGATAAGCAAGGTTATTTACTCGACCATACACAATGGTCTAAGCAACTAGCCCCCATTATTGCAGAGCAAGAAAACATATCGCTTAGCGAACAACACTGGGAAGTGATTAACTTCGTCCGCGAATTTTATCTTGAATACAACACAAGTCCAGCCATCCGCATGCTAGTAAAAGCCATGGCCAAAGCACTCGGAGAAGATAAAGGTAATAGTATTTACCTTTATAAATTGTTTCCAAAAGGCCCAGCTAAACAAGCCACAAAAATTGCTGGATTACCAAAACCAGCAAGGTGTATTTAATGAGAAGTAAATCGAGTAACAAGCAACCCCCCGCTTCCTCAACCAAGCGTAATACGGGTCGCACGTATTCTAGAAGTGCAATTAAAAAGCCTACAAACAAAAGAGAAATAAAACCTCAAATAGACGCTAAAGACAAAAAAATTGTACTTTTTAACAAGCCATTTGATGTGCTTTGTCAATTTACAGACGATGCAGACAGAAAGACGCTAGCTGAATTTATTCCTATCAAGGATGTATATGCTGCAGGACGGTTAGACCGCGATAGCGAAGGTTTATTGCTGCTCACAAACTGCGGGAAACTACAAAATACATTAACAGCACCTAATAAAAAAACCAATAAAACGTACTGGGTTCAAGTAGAAGGTGAGCCTTCGACTGAGTCAATACAAGCTTTGTGTAAAGGCGTTGAGCTTAAAGATGGGCTCACACTGCCTGCTAATGTAAAAATGATAGAAGAGCCTAACATTTGGCAACGAACTCCCCCTGTACGTGAACGAAAGTCTATACCTACCTCATGGCTAAGTATTACCATTAATGAAGGTAAAAATAGACAAGTTCGCCGAATGACAGCTCATATTGGTCACCCTACTCTTAGGCTAATTCGTTACAGCATAGGTAATTACACTTTAGACGACATTAATACTGGTGAATATAAAATCATTAAAGGTAGCATTGATGCATAAACCAAATGTAACAGTAGCCGCAATAGTTAAAAACCATAACGAATACTTATTAGTAAAAGAACGCGATAAATTTACTGGGCAAATTTGCTATAATCAACCGGCTGGTCATTTAGAAAAAAATGAAACACTAGCTCAAGCAGCAAGCCGCGAATTATTTGAAGAAACAGGTTTATCGCTCACCCCTACAGGCTTTTTAGGTGTTTATAACTTGTACGCTGACAACGGCGTTCATTACCTAAGGTTTTGTTTTTTATTTGATGCTAGTGGCACCAACCAACAACTCAACCCTATTGATGATGATATTATAAGTGCCCATTGGTTTAACCTAGAGAAAGTTAAATCTTTACCACTGCGAAGTCCGCTCGTTCAAAAGTGCATTGATGACGCGGTGACGCGTCCGCTATTAAGCTTAGATACTATTTACAACTAATAAAAAATTAAGGCATATTAATGGTGTGTTTTAAAGTTTACTCTGCCTAGAGGGATTACTTAGTGACGTGGGGTGTGTAATTGCTCCAGCCTATTCTTCTGACTTGCATCCATGTAAGGATAAGTAAACATAGAGCAAAACTTTCACGCCATCGCTACCCCCTCACCTAAACCTTTGTAATAAAAATTTAATCTAGCTTTGAGAGTGTAATGCAATACAGTTTCGGCCTTGGTCTTTTGCATAATACAGTGCGTTGTCGGCTCCTTTAACAAAGCTTACCTTATCGTCTTGGGAACTAGCCGTTGAGTTAACGCCCATGCTCACTGACAAAAAGCCACTGTAGGTATCTTCATGCACAATTGCTAAAGCTTCAACGGCCTTTTGTATTTGCTCAGCAATAAATAATGCACCTTCTTTATCAGTATCAGGGAGCAATACAACAAACTCTTCACCACCATATCTGGCAACAAAGTCTTCAGGACGATTTACTGTCGATGCAATAGTTTGAGCCACTTCATATAAGCAAGAATCCCCAGCCAAATGTCCGTAACGGTCGTTAAACTGTTTAAAAAAATCAATATCAATAATTATTAACGATATTGCCCCTTCACACTCCTTAGCTTTATCAAATTCATGAGCAAGTTTTTCATCAAATCGACGCCTGTTGGCAATTTTGGTTAATGAGTCCAAAAACGCCATATCCCTTAAAATATCCTCAGCCTCTATTCGCTCGGTTGCATCTTTAAATACGGCTAAAAATTCTTCGCCTATCTTTATGCCCGATACCTCCATAACCACTTGAGTGCCATCACTACGTGCAACTGTGTAGTTATTGGCAGGTATATCGTCATTACTACTTTTCGCTTTTTTCAAAGCTTCAGACCATAAATTTTGAGCTTGCACTCTGTAGTGCGGATCTGGGTAGGCCTTTTTCCACCATGCATGTAGGTTAGGCACATCCTCAACAGTATAACCAAACACATCTACAAACCGTTGGTTTACTCTAAGAATATCACCGGTTTTGCTACACACATTACACACTGGCATAGGGAGCACGGAAAATAATTTAGCATAGTGACTTATCTCATGTTTTCGCATTGGGTTTAAGGTACTGCGTGATAAAAAGCTCATCGGCATTTCTTTGCTTTCAGCGCTCAATTGTTCATTCATTTGTAAAGCAAAATACCATTCTAGCCACCAGTGTTCTAATTTATCTAAAAGCTTCATTTCGAGGCTAAGCACTTCTGTAGTGTTTTTAATTAAATTAAACAAATCACTGATTTGGTGATGGGATTGCGCTTGCTGAGCATGCTTGAGTTTTATTAGTTCATAAAAAAGATGGTAGGCTGACTTTTTTAATTCTTGCAGGTTTATGATTAAAAGCTTATTTGAGATAAGATTTACTTGGTGTTTGTTTTGTTCTACAAACGATCTAATTTTATTAATTTTGTATGCGTGATTCATATATTCATTCCATTGATTATATTTTACAGCTTATTGAATGGGCTAACCCATCAAACTTTATTATTAATGAGTGTATATATACTCTAATTACTTTTAAAGAACTTATTATTAATTTTTAACATATGGCTCGTATTTTGTTCTGTACGTTAAGCGTAGAATTAGAATCAACTTTTATCAAAAAAATGTTATGTAAGCGCCTTAGGTATCTTAGCTATTTATTATATTAATAAATTACTCACTAATTGTAAGGTTTGCCTTGTTAGTCTCTTTAAGCGCAAACAAAATACATGCTATAATCGCGGCCTTTCCAAGTTAACAGTAATCTGTATAAGCGAAATTATTCATGAGCGAAAATAGTCACATTAAAGTCATCGTTGGCATGTCCGGCGGTGTTGATTCTTCAGTATCTGCATATTTGTTACAACAACAGGGCTACCAAGTAGAAGGCCTGTTTATGAAGAACTGGGAAGAAGACGACAATGACGAGTATTGTGCCGCTGCAGAAGACCTAAAAGATGCGCAAGCCGTGTGTGACAAGTTAGGTATCGAACTTCATACTGTTAACTTTGCAGCTGAATATTGGGATAACGTATTTGAATACTTTTTAGAAGAGTACAAAGCAGGCCGCACGCCTAACCCCGATATTATGTGTAATAAGGAAATCAAATTTAAAGCCTTCTTGGAATTTGCTGCACAAGCACTCGGAGCTGACTTTATTGCGACAGGCCATTATGTGCGTCGTGAGCTTCGGGACGACAAATATGTAATGTGCCGTGGTTTAGATAACAACAAAGACCAGAGTTACTTTTTATACACGTTAAGTCATGAACACATTGCTCAAACGCTTTTCCCTGTAGGCGATATCGCCAAGCCAGAAGTTCGCCGTATTGCTGAAGAGCAAGATTTAATCACACATGACAAAAAAGACAGCACTGGTATTTGTTTTATTGGTGAACGTAAGTTTAAAGACTTTTTACAAAAGTTTTTACCTGCCCAACCAGGTGTTATAGAAGACACTGAAGGTAATAACGTGGGCGAGCACGAAGGCTTAATGTACCACACACTTGGCCAACGAAAAGGCTTATTAATTGGCGGTATGAAAGAAGGCTCAGGCGAACCTTGGTACGTTGTAGACAAAGATGTCGAGCGTAACGTACTTATTGTTGGCCAGGGTAAAGACCACCCTCGCCTATATAGTAATGGTTTAAATGCTAACCAACTTCACTGGGTAGACCGTGTAGGTCCAAAAGGAACAACGCGTTGCACAGTTAAAACACGTTACCGTCAAGAAGATATAAACTGTACTTTGCTCGTTGGTGATGACGGTATGGCCCGTGTGTTATTTGATGAACCTCAAAAAGCGGTTACACCAGGTCAGTCTGCGGTATTTTATGCGCAAGAAGTTTGCTTAGGCGGCGGTATTATTGACTCGGTGATCAAGTAATGAATGAACACCAAGTTATGGCGCTTGCCGCTATGTGCCAAGCCGCTAAACAAGTACAAAAAATAGCGCAATACGGCAGTAATAATGAACACGATTTAGACATATTACTTTCTAGTATTGTACAAACATCGCCAGCATCACCCGAAGATGTATATCAAGGCACTCATAATTTACGAGATGGCTACAAAACGTTGATGGAACAGCTATCAGCGGGCGCTCAGAAAGACGTTGAGATTGTAAAATACGTGGGTGGCTTAATGCAGCTTGAGCGAGCACTTAGCGCAAACGACAAAAGCTTAAACGAATTAGGTAAACGTATTGATGATATTCATCGTCGTTTAGACCATTTTGCTATAACCGATGACACCGTTGTTGCCGGTTTGGCAGATATATACTCGTCGGTGCTAAGCCCCCTTGGGCACCGAATACAGGTTTATGGTAAACCCGAGTTATTAAAACAGCAACTCACTCAAAATAAAATCCGCGCATTACTACTTGCCGGCATCAGAAGTGCAGTATTGTGGCGACAAATGGGCGGTAAACGCCGTCATTTTTTCTTTGCAAAAAGAAAAATAATCGCCATTGCTAAAGCAAAAATTTAATTATCGTTCAAACAAAAATTTAGGAGTTATTATGGAGCTTTCAGCGTTAACGGCTATCTCGCCAGTTGATGGTCGCTACGGCAGCAAAACCACTGAACTACGCAGTATTTTCAGCGAATTTGGATTAATTAAATACCGTGTAATTGTTGAAGTGCGTTGGTTGCAAGCGTTAGCTGCAGCAAGCGACATTAAAGAAGTGCCCGCATTTAGCGACCAAGCAAATGCACTTTTAAACGCTATTGTTGATAACTTCAGTGAAGCCGACGCGCAGCGCGTTAAGGATATTGAACGAACAACTAACCACGACGTCAAAGCCGTTGAATACCTTTTAAAGGAAAAAGTAGCTGATAACGCAGAGCTACATGCTATTAACGAATTTATTCACTTTGCATGTACCTCAGAAGACATTAACAACCTATCACATGGTTTAATGTTAACTGAAGCACGTGACAGCGTATTACTGCCATACTGTGACCAATTACTCAACGCCATCAAAGAAAAAGCTATTGAGTATAAAGCAGTGCCAATGATGACTCGTACGCACGGACAACCTGCTACACCATCAACTATGGGTAAAGAGTTTGCAAACGTATACATGCGTTTAAAGCGTCAACGCGATCAAATTGCGCAAGTAGAAATGCTTGGTAAAGTAAATGGCGCTGTTGGTAACTATAATGCTCACCTTAGTGCTTATCCAGATTACGACTGGCATACTCATGCAGATAAGTTTGTATCGAGCCTAGGCTTAACATTGAACCCGTTTACCACACAAATTGAACCACATGATTACATTGCAGAATTATTTGATGCAATTGCACGTTTTAATACTATTTTGCTTGATTTTGACCGTGATGTTTGGGGTTACATTGCCCTTAACCACTTTAAGCAAAAAACCATTGCTGGCGAAATTGGCTCATCAACTATGCCACACAAAGTTAACCCTATTGATTTTGAAAACTCAGAAGGTAACTTAGGTTTAGCAAATGCAATTTTTGCACACCTTGCACAAAAACTGCCTGTATCTCGCTGGCAGCGTGATCTTACCGATTCGACAGTGCTACGTAACCTTGGTGTGGGTATGGGTTATGCGCTTATTGCATATCAATCAACGCTTAAAGGTGTTAGCAAGCTTGAAGTTAACGAACCACGTTTACTTGAAGAGCTAGACCAGAACTGGGAATTGCTCGCAGAGCCTATTCAAACAGTTATGCGTAAATACGGCATTGAAAAGCCATACGAAAAACTTAAAGATTTAACCCGTGGAAAGCGCGTAAATCAAGAAATAATGGCTGACTTCATCGATGGTTTAGATCTTCCTGAAGTTGCTAAAGTAGAAATGAAAAAACTAACACCGGCTAATTACATTGGCCGTGCGGTTGAATTTATTGATGATTTAGTTTAATTATTAATCACCACTATCAAAAAGCGAAAGGGTTATCCTTTCGCTTTTTTTGTATATAAAGCAAAGCAATTACCGGCAGGCAAACGTATGTATCAATTAAAAATAAACGATTTATCTGAACAAGAATTTTTAACCCACTTTTGGCAAAAAAAACCTCTTTTGATCAAACAAGGGTTTAGTCACTTTGAAGATCCACTTGATGCAAACGAACTTGCTGGCTTAGCAATGGAAGACTCTATTGAATCGCGTATTGTTACAAATCACAATAACGACTGGCAAACCCATCAAGGGCCATTCGAGGACTTTGATTTACTCACAGAGGAAAATTCAACGTTATTAGTGCAAGCAGTCGACCACTGGCATCCAGAGGCAGCCCAGCTGCTAGAACCGTTCAGATTTATCCCTAACTGGCGCATTGACGATTTAATGATCAGCTTTTCTACCCCTAATGGTGGTGTTGGCCCGCATTTAGATCAATACGATGTTTTCATTATTCAAGGTGAAGGAAAGCGTCATTGGCGAGTTGGCCTACCCGACCCAACTCTTAAGCAATTTGCTCAAAATAAAAAATTATTGCAAGTTGAAGCCTTTGAAGCAGTCATAGACTGCATTTTAGAGCCCGGTGATATTTTATATATTCCACCAGGCTGCCCGCATGAAGGCTACGCGGTTGAAAATGCACTTAATTACTCTGTTGGATTTAGAGCACCAAATCAGCAAGATTTACTATCAAGCTTTGCCGATCATGTTATTGACACTGAAAGCGGTCAAAAACGCTACACAGACCACAACTTAGTTACAAGAGCCTCAAAAGGTGAGCTTACAAATAATGAAGCTGAAAAGGTTAAGCATCTTATCGCCTCAATGCTAGAAGATGATGGTCTATTCAAGCAATGGCTTGGCAAAACCTTAAGCCAACCCAAACATGAAATGGACTTGGCACCAGTAGAACCTGCTTTTACCCAAGATCAAATAGCAAACGAATTGGCAGAGCCAGATACTATTTTTGAACGTGTAGGTGGAACACGAGCAATTTATCAGCAGTGTGAAAATGAGCTTTTAGTAAGTATTAATGGTGACAATTTCACTCTTCCTATCGGGGACATAGCAGCAGTAAAATTACTAACGGACGAAACCGAGTTTAATACTAATGAATTAGCTAACACTCAAAATAGTCTAGTTTTTGTTCAGATGTTTACTATACTTGTTAATGAAGGCATTTGGTTTAACGCAAACCAAGAGTAACAAGTAGGAGGCAATTGTGGGTTATCGTATAAACAAAGTTGAATGGGATCGACAAAAAAATGAGTTGCAACAAATAAGGGAGCGCGTATTTGTTTACGAATTACATATCCCTAAACGCGTTGAATTCGATAACCTCGATGAATTAGCTTTGCATGTGCTTGTTACAGACGACAGCTTTTGTCCCGTCGCAACAGCCCGCCTATGTAATGATGGCTTAATTGGACGCTTAGCTGTACTGCCTGATCACAGAAACCGAAATGTTTACTGCTCGTTACTTAATTATATTTTTGACATAGCAGTAGAACAAGGTATTGAATCTATTAGCGTTAATTGTGTTCTACACGAAGTTGAACGATTTAAACGTAACGGCTTTATAAAACAAGGTAATGTGTTTATGGAGGCAGGTATACCTAGGCAAAGAATGAAATGCCCTGTTAGGTGTGCTGATACAACACCTTTCACACTAGTTCATTAATTAAGTTGTAAGGGTAATCAAAGATTGATTACCCTTTTTGGATTATTTTGGTTCGTGAGCCCACAGTTTGTCGTTATCGTATAACTCGTAAAGGCCATGTGCTCTTTTCACTAATAGGTTAGCAAAGTCTGCCTGTGTTTTATCGCGCGCGCCCGCACTCATTATCTGATCTGCTTTTAACTGCCATTGCAATGAAAAATAACGCATAGCATCACGCGCATCTGACGCTGCACCCACTTCAGCATGGTCTGTTGGTAATTGCCCTGTAACAACCCAATACGTTTTTCCGTTTTGCGCTTTAAATTTCCACATTGCGCAAATAGGGGCTAAAAACCTGCTGTCTTGCTCAACTACTGATTTAGGCATAATGCCTTTTTCTGCTAAATACTTTTGTGCTGTTTGAAAACATCCACGTTGCCATGCAACACGTTGTTGCTCAGCTAGTGCTTGCTCTTCAGGTGTTAATTGTTTTTGTTGTTGTTCCATTGTAATGACCTTATTACTTCTTTTTAAACACTGTAAGGTCTTAGTAAATAAGGTGCAAGCATAAAACAGGCTGCTTGCACTTTAAAAACTCTGACTGCTTTGTTTTTATACAAATTGCTATTTTATATTATGGTCAAACGAACCAACATCCCCAGGGAACACAACGGGCGACTCAAAACCATCATGACTAACAGATGAAATACCAAAGTAATAATTGTCTATTACTACATTCTCAAGTGTGAAATCAGAAACATTACCAACGTATTTACTAAACTGCCATTGCGGCTCGCTTGTGTAACGCCAATATATTTTATAACCGGCAATTGTGTCATCATTACTTTTTTGCCACGAAAACGAAGTACTAGCCTTTACTGCGCCAGTAATTTTAACGTCTTTAGGAGGGGCTGGAGCCCAAGCCATAGATGCCATAGTTACCGCATTGAGTGATGTTAGTTTAGCTGCATAATCAAAATCAACCCCGTCAATCGTATCGCCATATGTAATGCCATTTTCTGTGCGTAGGTCTTGGTGTTGACGATCATAATGCTCGTTTGTTTCCATTATGCGCACTGCTGCGAACCCAGCATCGTTAAATGGGCGATGGTGCCCGCCCCGTGCAAACCTATCTAGCCTGTAAACAAGCATTGTATCAAGGTTGGGGATGTACCTATCTGCAACAGTGTCAATATAACGGGCTAAATTTCTACTTGCAGAATCAACCTCACCACCCGTAAATCGACGAGTACGAGCCTGTGCTTTTGTTTCAACAACACGTGTACCTTCTGAAAAAATACGTGCGGTTGTATTGTCAGTCACTCCATTTATACCGGTAATATTGCCAATCATGTCATTATTTAAAACACCATGTACTTGCCAGTTATTCTTTTGAGCGTGCGCGGTTAAAATTTTACCACCAAATAACCCCTGCTCTTCCCCTGATAACGCAGCGTAAACGACAGAGCCATTAAATTTATATTTACTCAGTACGCGTGCCGCTTCAATAACACCAGCAACACCCGATGCATTATCATTAGCGCCAGGAGAGTCACTAGTAAAATCCATTACATCGCTTACACGTGAGTCTATATCACCCGACATCATCACCATTCTATTTGGTTCAGTACTGCCGCGCTGAATAGCAACAATATTTACCACCTCAACAGGATCAGGTATGCGTTTTTCGCCTGAAATAGTGTCTGATACCTCAATAATCTCTAGGCAACCACCACATTGTGCGGATATTTTTTCAAACTCAGCTTTAATCCAACGTCGAGCAGCACCAATACCTCGAGTGTCAGATTTAGTCTCTGAAAGTGTATGACGTGTACCAAAGTCCACCAGCGTTTGAATATCGCTGCCAATTCGCTCTGCTGACACACTTCCCGCAATATCATGCAGATTTTGTTGATCTTTATATTGCATATCAGCCGCAATAACGCCACTTGATGCTGAGCAAGCAAACGCAAGCATGCTTAGCTTTAATAATTTAATTGATGGTTTAAGCATTTATGTAGCTCCTTATTTTTATTGGTTTACAATTACCTATGTATTTGAATATCGCAATTAATTTGAGGTAGATACGAAAATAAGCACGCTAAAGCGCAGAAAAGAATAGTACTAATTCGAGTTCAATATAAAAATAGTTACCAAAGCTATAAAGTAAGGTAGCAGACCAAATATCCAAAGTTTTAACCCAAGCGTGTAATGCCTAAGCACTGTTGTATTCAACCTTGCACGAACTCTACTTTTATAATCCACAGCGTTACCCAACGCTAAATGCATACCCCCTAAAATTAACGCTAAATAAAGTGTACTGAACACGATTAAATTATTTCTAACGGAATCAGTAAGTAATTTTACATAATCAAAACAAAAGAAAAGAGCTAATAAACCAATATAAATAGATAGCACCATACCGATTAGGACACTCGCCTTGTGCCCCGTGTACGTATTATTTGGGTCAACTTTTTTCAACCATTGAGCACACACAAAATGTAAAGCGCAAATAAACGATCTCATCTTCTACCCTAGAATTAATGAGTAAGTTGGATATTGTTATAACCTATAAAATGGTCATGTAACCCCACACTTAGTAACACCCCAGCAGAAAACATAAATATAAGTATAAACACCACACAATTAACGGCTGTGCTTGTTTGCATACTAGTAGAAAAAAAATGTAAACATAAAGCCAAAACAACAGTGAATATTGCAAACTTGTTGAATACAAAATAGCTGGGTATTTCAAATGCCCACAATGACGTTTCATTTATAAATTGCCTGTAACCATAAAATACAAAGGCAATAGCACCAACTAAAGCAACGGTGAAAGTAATTAGCGTGATGTCTAAAGCCATATTTTTATAAATAAGCAAATAACCGAGTCGAATTGAGTAAATAAAAATAGCGAGCCAAATTAACAGCACAGGGCCTAAAATTAATCCCATTTTTCTCTCCTTGAATGTTTTAAATGATTTAATTTAAACCCAAATACTACACGGTAAAGCAAATCAATAAACTTATAACCAAATAACTTAAGTAAACTTTTTATTTTCGTGCCAAACTAAGAAACTTAGATTCTGGATAATAGAGCGATCCCAAGCACCTATTGCCGGTAAATTCGCCTTGTTTTTATTAAAAATCCCAGACTAGTAAAATTTAATTATCATCATGATTTAACACGTTAGTAAATCACTTAATCAGAGTTCCGATTAAGTAGTCAATTTAAAAAGTAAGAGTATGCGCCAGTTAAAAAATGAAACGTTAAAATGTAACCTTGTACAATTTAAGCAAACCACGCTTGGTCCTATCTATGTTTATGAAAACGCGCAATACCGTTGGTTAACACTAGACGAAAAACGTGAACAAGATGCTGTTATTCAGGGCGTAATGAGTAAAAGCAAATCAGAGCAAGTTTTGGTACCTGTAAATCAGAGCATGCTCCTGTTTTTATTAAAACCAGTAACCAACCTTAAAATGTTAAATTTAGGGTTGGGAACCGCGGGCGTTGAGCGAGTTATCTATTATCTATTCAATAAAACAAAATTTTTAAATACTCTACACACCTTTAACACCGTTGAAATTAACCCTGATGTGGTTGAAATTGCACAAACACATTTTTATTTGCCAAAACCGCACTCTGTATTTTTACAGTCAGCAGAGCAATTTATTCAGCAATGTAAAATTAAATACGATGTGATCACCATCGACATATTCAGTGGAGAGTACCACCAGCCATTTTTAAACAGCGCTCTTTTTTGGCAAAATATGACGCGCTGTTGCAATTCAAGCAGTCAAATAACACTCAACTTAAACCCTAAAACAGGTCAAGAGTTACAGCTGTTGTTGGCCTTGTTAAGAAAGTACTTTAAAGCAATCGCACTTGTTGAATTTAATGAGTATAAAAACATTGTTATTGTTTTAAGCCCTAGCTCACTAAAACACATTAGCGTCGACAATATTCAAGATTCTGACGTTTTTAAACATCTTGCTCCCAATTTATATCAAGATATTAATCATATTTACCACATTGAATCTTTTTAATTAGCGACCGGGTTCATGCTTTTCATAGCAAGGCAAACTGGTTTCTAACTGTTCCCAATTCGCTTTTGATGTAACAAAATTATGAGATATAGGTTTTTCTGCAATATCTGAATCCAGTAAACCTAATCGAATACGAAAACGGCTTTTATCACTGTTATTTTCGCTATAAATAGGCGAACCACAGCAGGCACAAAAATACCGTGTTCTACCGGGTTTAAACGCGTATCCACTTAATGAGTCTTGCCCTTGAGTGATTAAAAACTCATCAGCGTTTACAAAACCATTTGTAGCAAACGCTGTTCCGCTATTTTTTCTACACAAAGAACAGTGACAGTGAATAATACTGGTAATATTGCCTGTAATTTTCACATTTACTTTTCCACACAAACAAGAGCCTAAATACATAACACTTCCTTATTAATTTCAAAAATAAGCACAGGCGTATGTTAACTATAAAGTTATTTGATATGAATAAGTTTTAGTTATTTACTGAGCGCGACTACAAAATTTATATAGCTTTTGCTTAAACTTAAGCGCGTTAAATTTTTTTGGTTTACAATAAATCAGTTATTGGTTATAAATAAACCGTAATTTGGTAATGTAAAACTTAAGTCATTCAACAAAAAATTATTACCAATAACCATTTTTTCCTGTTTATGCTATCAATAACAATTAAATAAAGAGCAAACAATGCGCCATAAAAACGTTCTTCTGCCAATGTGGTTAATCACATTAGTAGCATGCAGCCAAAATCACCAACACCCTTCCACAAATCAATGGCTGTTAATCGATAATTTTGAAACGCAAACGCTAACATGGCAAAAAGCTGATACTGACAATCAAACCAATCCATACATAGCCAACCCACAAGTGACAAAAATTTCACGAGAGGCTGAATCCTCAAATCATTACTTATTAAAAAAACCAGCCGCCGAAGGCATTATTGGTAATCGAAAAGCACTCAGTTTTACTAAGCTACCAAAAGTAGTTGAAGTGGGAGAAACTTATACATTTTTTACGCGCATAAATGTAGAAACGTTTCCTAACAATCACGCTTTTGGCTTAAGTAACTTACAACCCAATGAAATTAAAAAGCATGGTTACAATGCGTTTGAACCTACCTTACGTGTAACAGACAAAGCCGAGTCGAATGGATTTAAAAACGATGGCGCTTTAATGGTCAAAACAGATAAAGGTTATAGCAACATTCAAAACTACAACGCCGCCCAATCAGCAAAGCCCCTTAACACAAATCAATGGTACAGCATCTGGTATGTAGTGAATAACGCGCCTACAAAAATGCAAGGCCAACAATACAATGTGTATGTTCAAGGCGGTGAGTTTACAACGCAAACACTCGTGTATAAAAATGCAAAATTTAGAATGAGACGTGAACAACCACTTATTTACTTTTTGGCAAACACAAATACTGGTCCGGCTAAAAAGCCCTATGGTAACGGCGGTTTAAAATACGACGACTTATATATGAGCCGAGGCATTAACCTTTCAAACCCTGTTAGATAAAAAGCCTGTATAAGTAATAACTAACCTGAATTTTAGATATAAAATCTCTCAACTAAAGCTCATGTTAGTTAATACAAAACTGCATTTAAAAATACTTAAATGGTATGATACGTCACATTATTTGCTATTTAAGTTTTTAAAATGTATCGACTCTTTGAAAGAATGACCAACGCATTTCCTGAGGAAAAACCCACTCAGCCGCCTTCTACTTTATTTGCGTTTTGCCGCCATTACACTAAGGGCATGGAACTCTCGTTAGTGCTTATGTCGATAAGTGCAGCGCTGTTAGCTATTTTAGAAGTATCGTTATTTAGTTATATGGGCCAATTGGTTGATTGGCTAAGTACCCATACACCACAAACCCTATTTGTAGAGCAAAAAACTGAACTAATAAAAATGGCTGTTATGCTGTTAGTCGTTTTGCCTATTGTGGTGTTTTTTCATGCCGCTATTTTGCATCAAGCCTTATTAGGTAATTACCCTATGTCGATTCGCTGGTCAGCGCATCGGTATTTACTACGCCAAAGTGTAAGCTTTTATCAAAATGAATTTGCAGGGCGCATTGCTACCAAAGTAATGCAAACGTCTTTAGCCGTTCGCGAGGCGGTAATGAAACTGCTTGATGTACTTATGTACATAGTGGTTTATTTTGGCGCTATGGTGTTTTTAGTGGCTGAAGCAGACTGGCGCTTGATGATCCCTTTGCTTGTATGGCTTGCCTTATATGCTTCAATACAGGTTTACTTTGTGCCTAAACTTAAAAAAATTGCCAGCTCACAAGCCGATGCGCGATCAGAAATGACGGGCCGTATTGTTGATAGCTACACTAACATTTCAACTATTAAACTTTTTTCGTACACCCAACGCGAAGAGCAATACGCCAAGCAAAGCATGGATGTATTTTTACAACCCGTATATAAACAAATGCGCTTAGTAACCAGCCTTAACTTTGCTATTAATACGCTTAACTATTTATTGGTATTTAGTGTTGCCGCATTATCGCTTTACTTATGGTCAATGAGTGCAATTAGTGCTGGCGCTATAGCCGTTGCAGTTAGTTTATCGCTTAGATTAAACGGTATGGCGCAGTGGATCATGTGGGAAATAAGCAGCCTGTTTGAAAATATTGGCACCGCAACCGATGGTATGAAAACATTATCAAACCCAATAAAAGTAGACGATAAACCAAACGCAAACACCCTTGAAGTAACCCAAGGCAGTATTGAGTTTAAAGATATACATTTTAATTATGGCAAAGCCGCCAACGAAACTAACCGTGGCCCGGTAATGAATGGGTTAAATCTTAATATTAAACCCGGTGAAAAAATTGGTTTAGTTGGCCGCTCTGGCGCGGGTAAATCAACGCTTGTTAACCTACTGCTGCGCTTTTATGATACCGACTCTGGCACAATTAAAATTGACGAGCAAAATATTACTGACGTAAGCCAAGAAAGTCTTCGCCGCTATATTGCTATGGTAACGCAAGACACTTCTCTGCTTCACCGCTCTGTTAAAGATAATATTTTATACGGTCGCCCCGACGCGACCGAAGCTGAAATGTTAAACGCCGCAAAACAAGCTAAAGCGCTCGATTTTATTAGCGATTTAGAAGACTCAAAAGGCAATAAAGGGTTTGAGGCACAGGTTGGCGAACGTGGTGTAACGCTATCGGGTGGTCAGCGCCAACGTATTGCCATTGCACGAGTGTTACTTAAAAATGCCCCTATTCTTATTTTAGACGAAGCGACCAGCGCACTTGATTCAGAAGTTGAAGCGGCTATTCAAGCAAGCCTTGATGATTTAATGACAGGAAAAACGGTTATCGCTATAGCGCATAGGCTGTCTACCATTGCACAAATGGATAGACTCATCGTGTTAGATAATGGTGGCGTCGTTGAGCAAGGCTCACACGATAAACTCATTGCACAAGGGGGCATATATGCAGGCCTTTGGGCTCATCAAACTGGTGGATTTATTGGGGTAGAATAACACTTAATACAAAAAACCGACGTAGTAGTACTAACACTAAAACGTCGGTTTTTATTTATTAAGCTACTAAACGAAAACCTATTAGTACCAACATCACAATGTTGGCAATAAAGCTAATTAAAAAGAAATACGTACGCGGGCTTGGGTTTTTCTCTGTTGCAATCACATAGTATAAAATCATGTGAATTAAACGCGCAACGACATACACCCACACACACATTGCAAAAATTGCGCTTTGGTAATTAATTACAAATGCAAATAACACCGTGCCTATAAATAATGCGCTATTTTCTAATGTATTTTGAAACGTACGGTACGCTCTAAATATAAAGCTATCGTGCGATAAATCGTCGCTAATTTTACCCGGCACAGCACCGGGCTCCTTGGCCTTGCTAAAGGTCGCAACACCCCACTGCACCACCAGCATAATTAAGTAAAAGTAGAACCCTAAATAAGCAGATAAAGACACGTCATTCATTGTTAAATCCTTTATTTTAAAACTAAGTAATTAAAGCTGCATTACTTGTGCAAATTAAATACCAAATAAAAACTCTATTTATTCAGTAGCTTGCAATATGTTGGAAATTACTTTTGTAATAACTACATATTACCAAGTGCCATTTTACAACGGGCTTTTTAAGTTCTGAGGTTTAAAGTAATACACACAACGCCATGGTCAGTGGTTAAGTCGTCTCGCTCATATTCGGGGTTAATTAAATGCCTGTCGTACGTATTATGGTTACTTACTTCAAAAAAACTATCATCGTAGCTTGGGTCAAACTCGCACGACAGTAAAATATAATCAAGCACTGAGCTGCTTGTACCAAAGTAGTGAGTTGCTTTACGCGTTAGTGGTGCTGTTTGAGCAGTGTTTTCACCATCACTGTTACTTGCTTGCTGAGCATCATCAGCGGTAATTACTAGTTTTTCAAATAATGCCCACGAGTCATACAAACAGTACTTAGCTAGGTAGGCTTTGGCATCCATTGCGGGTGCAAACCTTAATGTATTGGTTAACAGGTGGTTAAGTACACCATCAGAAAGGTCGTTGTTAAAATCGCCCATTAATACCATGGGGTTTTGAGTCACTTCTCGTCGGGTGATCATTTGTATCATAATTAAAGTCGCTTCGCTGCCGCGTTGAATTGTTGAGCCCCAACTCCCTGCTACATTCGCTTTTAAAATATCGACAATGTTTTGCTCGGCTGTTACCGCTTTATTGTGTTCGTCTACCTCAAGCATGCCCCGCTTAGATTTAAAGTGTACAACATAGCAATCTGTATCTCCTAAGTGAGGTAACGTAACTGTGGCCCTGAGTACTTTACGACTAAATGAAAACGCCTGTGTTAAACCAAGTGAGCATGCTAGTTCCTCATCATGCTCCACTGCTATTACATCAACAATCGGGTATTTAGAGGCAATACCAACAACAGGGTGCTTAAAAATAAAATCATCTATAACATGGGGTTTATCAACTACAGCAAAATGGTTATAACCTTGGTTTAGCATTAATTCTTTAAGTGACTCAATACTAAATATTTCCTGAAAACCAATTACATCGGGCTGCTGCTCGTTTATGTATTCGGTGATCCAGCGCTGTTTTCTTGCCCATTGTTCAGCGGTGTATATGCGTTCAAACTCATAATAAGCGTTAGGTGGTTCAAGGTAGTTAAACAAATTAAAGGTGGCTATTTTAAGCTCGGTATTATTAATTACAGGCTCTGTGGGCAAGTTGACTGAGTCGTCGTTTATTTTATTTGGGTTATTGATAACTAAACACCTACATTTAATACTGCAATGATTATAACGCAGGAAGGCCATATGTATAAGTCGTGAATTATTCTCATCTATAAATTTACTCCGTTTTTTTACGTTATACTCTTTGCCTAATTTATTAAATGTATTAGGTTTTATGGACTATTCACACTTTGGCAGCAAATTTACTCAACCCAATGGTATTACACAGCTAATGGAAGATCTTGGTAATGCTAAAAGCAGTAATAACCCTAATTTAGTGATGCTTGGCGGAGGCAACCCCGCCTCTGTGCCACAAGTAAACACAGCGTTCATTAACGAGCTAAATCATTTAGTAAAAAATAATAAAATAGCGCAAATAATGGGCCTTTACGATGGCCCAACGGGTAACGATGAGTTTAGAGCAGCCCTTGCCAATCAGTTAACACAAGAATATGCGTGGAATTTAACAGCGAGCAATATTGCATTAGGAAATGGTAGCCAAGCTAACTTTTTTATTTTATTTAACCTATTTGCAGGCAAAATGGCTAATGGCAGCCATAAAAAAGTACTTTTTCCACTCGCGCCAGAATACGTAGGCTATGCCGACCAAGGTTTAACTGACGATATGTTTGTGGCCATTAAACCCGAAATAGAAATACTAAATACACCAAACGGCTCTAAACAGTTTAAATATGTAATTGATTTTGATGCGGTTAAGGCTGTACTTGCCAACGACAACAGCATAAGCGCATTATGTGTGTCGCGCCCTACCAACCCAACGGGTAACGTGATTACCGACGATGAAGTTCATCAACTAGATTTACTCGCAAAGCAATACACTATCCCCCTTATCATTGATAACGCCTATGGCGACCCATTCCCTGGCTGTATTTATACCGATGCAAACCTAACCTGGAACTCAAACATTATATTATGTATGTCACTTTCAAAACTGGGCTTGCCAGGCCTGCGCACCGGTATAGTGGTTGCCAATAACGAGATTATTAAAGCAATTAGCCGCGTTAATGGCGCTATGGTGTTATCACCTAATAGTTTTGGGCCAAGCTTAGTCACTCGCTTAATCAAAGATAATGAACTACTGCCTCTGTGTAAAAATACCATTTTGCCTTTTTATAAAAATAAAGCACAGGTCGCTGTTAGCCTATTTGATGAAATATTTGATGACTTACCTGTTTATTTACATAAGGTAGAAGGCGCATTTTTTATGTGGCTATGGTTTAAAGATTCAAAAATAACCAGCGAACAGCTTTACCAAAAACTTAAAAAACAAGATGTGTATATAATTCCTGGCCACAACTTTTTTATAGGTATTGAAGATAGCTGGGAGCACAAACATCAATGCGTGCGTATTAATTACGCCACCGATGAAGCAACGCTCAAAAAAGGCCTAGAAGCAATTAAAGCACTCATAATGTAAATATTCATACAGTGTCATTATAAGTTTAATTGATGGCCTCATACTCGTTTAAAGTTTATGCAAACGCGTTCTATCCCCTTTAAATTTATATATAAATTGGTATCCTACTCGACCTTTTTTAGCATATGCTTACATAAAAGCCCCCGTAAATAAGCGGCAATAGCTGCACCGTACTTATTTAAGTGGCGGCAATACACAACAGGCTTCGCGTATAATTATTGGTTTTAAACGTTAGGTGTAACTTTAAATAGCAACATGCAATAACACTATTAAGGTAAATTATGCGATTAGGTCCAGGATTACTCGTCACTGCTGCCTTTATTGGGCCAGGTACAATCACCACAGCCAGTGTAGCAGGCGCAAACTTTGGTTTTGCGCTTATTTGGACATTACTATTTTCAGTTATTGCCACTATATTACTGCAATCAATGGCGGCACGCCTTGGCGTTGCAACAGGCAAAGACTTAGCGCAAGCACTTAGGGCAAATATTCAAACCCCGCTATTTAAATCGTTAGCTATATTTTTGGTGATCAGTGCCATAGGTGTTGGCAGTGCAGCATACGAAGCGGGTAATTTAAGTGGTGCGAGTATGGGACTAATTGGCATATTTCCAAACGTTAATCCGCAAATATGGACCCCTCTAATTGCTTTTTTAAGTGCTGGTTTACTTTATAGCGGCAAACATAAAGTGGTAGAAAACGCACTTATAGTATTAGTGATTTTAATGAGCTTGGTGTTTATATCTACATTGATCATGGCTTCACCATCACTGGGGGATATATTGTCAGGCTTTACGCCAAGCTTGCCTGAAGGCTCAATAACAACTGTTTTAGCGTTGGTTGGTACAACCATAGTGCCGTACAACCTATTTTTGCACTCTGGTGTTTTAGCAGCTAAGCACGACAGCAAAAGTGACTTACAAAAAGTAATTAAGCAAACCAATGTTGATACTGGCCTTTCAATTACTTTGGGCGGTGTAATCACATTAGCTATTTTATCTACCGCGTCGGTCGCTTTTTATGGAACAAACGCAGGGCAAATTAGCGCAGCAAACATGGCAGTACAACTAGAGCCCTTGCTCGGTGATGCAGCCCATTACTTTTTTGCTATAGGGTTGTTTGCCGCAGGGTTAACTAGCGCAATAACCGCGCCGCTTGCTGGGGCTTATGCCGTATGTGGTATGTTAGGTTGGTCAAATGATATGGCAAGCACTCGCTTTAAAAGCGTTGCTATTATCATCTTATTATTTGGTGCTGCGGTAGCATCTCTTGGGTTAGACCCTGTCGCGGTTATAATATTTGCCCAAGCGGCTAATGGTTTATTACTTCCTGTTATCACTATTTACTTAGTGTGGTTAGTAAATCAAAAGTCGGTCATGGGGAAATTTACCAACTCGTTTATTTTAAACCTTGTTACTCTACCTGTGTTAATGCTTATTTTTGGCTTAAGTAGTTACAAACTCATTGGTTTAATTTTTTAATAAAGTATAAAAAGGGTTTTAAAAAGCCGTGGTTTTCATTAAACAGCGGCTTTAGCTAAGGAACTAGCCTTAAAAAACACTTAGTTTAACTTTGTGTTTTCAACTACTTTAATTAGTTGTGCAAACGCGTAACCGCCAATAGCGCCTGCAACCAACTGTAAATAAAAACCCCACCCTCTTGCGCCAGCAATAATGGTTATATTCATAATAGACTCAATCGCTATGAGCGCCGTCGCAAAAGCGGCTATACCCGCTATAACAAACAGCCCAGTACTATGTGCTTTTAATTTTTTATTAATAAACCAAGTCACTAAAAAAGCAATAGTGAGTGCAAAGGCAATAATAGCACCATAAGTAGGAAGTAAACCAAACCAATCGTCGAGTGTTAAATTAACACGGTCAGCAAACTCTACCACTACACCTACATTAACTAATTGATTGACAACGTATTGGCTATGAAACAAGCTAGCAAGCGTAAACGTTAGTAACCAAGCAACTAAAAATGAAGGGAGTATGCGTGTTAAAAACAACATGGTTATCTCAATTTAAACTAAATAATTTTTTATACAGTAGCAAAGGCTTGCGCGGTAAACAATGCATCTCGCTTTTTATACTATTCGCACTCTTCTCATTTAACGTCAATGCAAACAATGCATTACCTAAAAAACAATATACAACGCAAACACTCGCTACACAGCTAAACTCGCCTTGGAGTATGGTGCAACTGCCCGATGGTACATGGTTAATAACCGAACGCGACGGCCACGTAGTGGTTATTAAAAATAACGAGCAAAGTAGAATAAAATTACCACTTGAAGGTTTATACGTTGCAGGTCAAGGTGGTTTACTTGATATAGTACTCACGCCGAATTTTGCTAAGTCCAAAGAAGTTATTTTTACCTACGCCCAAGGCAATCTTGATGCAAACAGGCTCTTAATAGCTAAAGCTACTTTCAATGGTACACGTTTTACAACGCCAACAATCATTTACAACGTAGCCACAGATAAAGACACACCACAACATTACTCTGGTCGCGCCCTTATTCTCCCCGATAACACTTTACTGTTTTCAAGTGGCGATGGTTTTGACTACAGAGAGCAAGCACAAGTAGTAACCAGCCAACTTGGCAAAACACTGCGCATTACAGCAAATGGCAAAACACCCAAAAATAACCCTTTTATTGACCACAAAAACCCAACAGCTCATGCAGTGTATTCATATGGGCACCGTAACCTTCAAGGTTTAGTGTACGACTATGACACGCAACAAATTGTAAGCCACGAACATGGCCCCGCAGGTGGCGACGAGCTAAATTATTTAACGGCTGGAAATAATTACGGTTGGCCAGTCATTACAAACGGTGACGATTACTCGCAAGCGCGCATATCTCCATTTAGAGACTACCTGGGCATGCAAAAACCAAGCGTAGATTGGACGCCATCAATCGCTCCATCGGGTATGGCGTATTATGGCTCTAAACACGCCGCATTCCCTTCGCTTCAAAAAAATGTGCTCATTACCACGCTTGTAGATAAAAAACTCTACAGCGTTAATTTAGCGAATGGTAAATTCGCCCAGTCGCATGTATTTCCAGAAGCAACAGGACGATTAAGAGATGTATTTGTAACTACTCAAGGTAATGTAGCCATATTAACCGATGGAAAAAATGCTGAGCTGATGTTGTTTAAAGCTGATTAATTCACAAAGAGGATTTGAGGCGCTTCGCTTTTAGAGAAATATAATGGGTTATATTAGGACGCTTTAGCTATTTGCAGTTTGATGTCTGAAGTCAAGATTTGACCCCTTTATTTCCATGGCGGTAAAGCCAAAAA